>PLEA01000366.1 GCA_003136335.1 Acidobacteriaceae bacterium
TGGGCCGGAAATTCGGATCCAAGGCAGCGGGGCTGGCGGCCCCAGTGTTATTGAACCCAGGATAGTCCGGTTGGGGCAGCGTTGCAGTGGGTATCGGGACTGGGGCAGTCGGGCCACCGGTGGCAGACGCTGTCGTCCCAATGCGAAAGGCATTGGACGGGTTGCCTGAACCCGTTGCGCCGCAGCTGCCGCTGCCGTTATAGGAACCAACGGGGCCGGCGGCGGCGAGGTTTTGGTTGCAAGACACGGGCTGGATGAGGCCGAGNNGGAATCACTGTCATAGCGCGGGCTCCAGGCCACAGCGATACGCGGGCTGAGTTGGCCGTAGTACGGGTTGTAGGGGTACTTCGACCCACTCCCGGTATTGCCTAACAGGGCAAAGCCGATTTCGGGGTTGTACACCTGGCCTCCCAGCGCTTCGCGCTTGCGTGCGTCCAGGTAGGCCTGGGTGCTAATGGGCTGGTCGGCCTGATCTACCGCTATGATCTGTTTGCCAAGCGCCTCGGTGGGCGGCATCTCCACGGTCCAGCCCATGCCGTAGGTCAGAGTAACCGTCGGCTTCATGTGCCAGGTGTCGCTGAAGTAGAGGTTGTAGAAAGGAATCGTGCTCTGGTCGAATGCAGGAGTGTTAATGGGAAGCAAACTCAGATTCGCGCCAGCACGGGTGTAAGCCTGCGACGAGACGGAAACCATGCCCAGCGCCGCCGCGGTAAGGGAGCCGCAGTTGTTGAGGTTGGTGGTGGCGGTGTTCGTGCAAGGAAATATATTCGAGGAGAGCAATGATCCAGTGGTTCCGTCGCCCACCCCGTACACCGGCTGGGTGTTGATGGAGCCGCCGCTATCGTTGCGTTGATGCCAGTCCCAGTTGTGCTGATAAGTACCGCCCAACTGGAACAGGTGGTTGCCTCTCAGTACGGAAAGATCGTCGCGCAACATCTGATCGTGGCCGTCCCAGAAACGCGTGCGGATATGTTGGTTGTCCGAGTTGAAAGGGCCGAGATCCTGAGTCTGTGACTGGCCACTCATGATTTCGATCGCGCCGCCCAGCCCCGCCACCTGTGGCGTAGCCGGACTCCGGGTCCATTGCCACCAGTTACGCAGCCAGCTGTAGTGGACGTCGTTGGTGATGTTGGTGCTGACATTGGTGGTCAACCCCGCTACCCAGGACCACGATTGCTGCGGATCGCCGGCCAGGGAAGCCGGTGTGCCCAGCTTGTCGCCGGGAAAGAAGCCACCGATATCAACCATATTATCCCCGGTCAGATTCAGGTTGTAATAGTGATAGACGGTGTTCAAGTGCCACTTGGAAGAAAAATCGTGGTCCAGGCGCACCGCTAGGTATTTGCTGCTCTGCGGAATCGAAAGGTTGCCCGAGAATCCCAGAACGTTCTGCCCGTCGCAGAGGCTCTGAGCGCAGGTAGAGTTTTTCTGGGGTTCATACTTTGACCATATCTGCGAAACTACAGAATTGAGTCCCAAGCCAAGCGGATCGCAGAGGCCTCCTGGGGCCGCTGCACAGCCGTAATTACCCGCGTAAGGCACGCCCTTGTAAGTCACTGGGGTGGGGTTCAGATTGTAATCTACTGTCCCGGCAACACAGTTAGGACACGCTTTGGACGGCCCGGAGTCCAATAACAGCCCCATCTGCAAGGCTGGTGAGGCAACGTTTCGATCGATGGTCTCGGAGTTCGGGAAGTGGAAACCCTCGTAGTTGACGAAGAAAAAGGTCTTGGTGTCGAAGACCTTTGCCGGGATGAGTGGCCCGCCAATCGAGCCGCCAAAGCGGCTGTAGTGGAAGCTGGGAATCGCGATGCCATTGTAGGTATTCTGCCAGGTATTACCCGACCAGTTATTGTCTTTATAATATTCGTAGACCGTGCCATGGTAGGCACTGGTTCCGCGCTTGGTAACCACCTTAATCTCGGCGCCCGCCGAACTGTTGAAATCGGCGGTCTGGCCGGCGGTATTCACCTTAAACTCCTCGACGCTGTCCTGCGGAGTGGGTATTACGCCCGTCGCGCCCATGGATCCGAAAAATTGAGCGGCAACACCCCCGGTCGGGTCGCCGGCATAGGTGTTGGTGTATACGCTCATGTTGCCGTCCATGTCGTTGGTGTTGTAGCCGCCATCCAGCGTGAAGTAGCTCTGGTCGTTAAACGCGCCAGCAACGGCGCCGTCAGTGCCCACGCCCGGCTGCAACGTGATGAACGTGCTGACGTCGCGGCCAAGACTGGGCAGGTTGTCGATGGCAATGCTTGTGATGGTGTTGCCCACGGTGGCATTCATGGTTTGGAGTTCAGCGCCAGTGGCTTGTACCTCCACAACGACATTCGCGCCGCCCACCTGCAGAGCTAAATTGAGAGTGAGAGAAGCTCCGACGTCTACTTTTTGATTTTCGACCTTCATGGTTGAAAATCCCGACTTGCTCACCGCCATGTTGTAGGTGCCCGGGTTTACGTCAACATAGGTGTACCGGCCCGACGCATTGGTGGTTGTGCTTCGCGCAACATTGGTCGATACCTCCGTGATCGTAACCGTGGCGCCACCCACAACCGCCCCCGATGGATCCGTTACCGCACCCACAACAGTGCCGGTGGATGTCGATTGTGCCCACGCGGACGGAGAGCTGCTCAACCAGAGCACGGCCAAACAAATTAGGAAGCATGCGAACAGAGAAGAGAAAATCTGACGGCGGACGCGCATTGCAAAGCCCTCCAGGAACAAGTGATCCCGCAAAGACGGGAAAATTCTGCATTCGACTGCTTTTTGCTAAGAGACCCAAGGAAGCGTCGCCCAAAGAGATGCACTCTAGGCGCAAAATCCGCTAACAAGTCGGGAACAGTAGCACCATTTAATGCCCGAAAACAAGTAGTAATTGTATGGATTCGGTTTTCAGATTTGGTTCGCCCTAAGTGATTGATAGCAATGGAGATGCAATGCTGCAACAGGGAAGGGATCGGAGTATCGCGAGTTTATTGTTGTTGTTTCGGCGCTACATTTGGCCGCTGTCGAAACAAATGTTTTGTCTCCGACCGAGTTGACTAGCCCTTATAGCGAGCCAAGTCGTCTGGTACCGGTTGAGGCATTGCACCTGCAATGACGCGATCGCGCCGCGATATATACATGAGCTGGTTGGTAGTATTACTAGACCAAACAATCGACAGGCAGTCCGCCGCGCAAACGTTAACGTTTTAGGGAGGGACGAATTATGCGAATCGCAAACAATATCACAGAGTTGATTGGGCACACGCCGCTGGTGCGGCTGAACAAGGTCACCGAAGGCTGCGTCGCCGAAGTAGTGGCGAAGCTTGAGAGCCAGAACCCTGTGGCCAGCGTGAAGGACCGCATCGGCGTGAGCATGATTGTTGAGGCCGAGCGCGAAGGAAAAATTCATCCCGGAAAAACTGTGCTCATCGAACCGACTAGCGGGAATACCGGCATCGGTCTTGCGTTCGTCGCCGCGGTCAAGGGATACAAACTGGTTCTGACCATGCCCGAAACCATGAGCCTGGAGCGGCGCGTGCTGCTGCTTGCCTTTGGCGCGGAAATCGTTCTCACTCCTGGCCCGCGAGGAATGACCGGCGCAATTCTCAAAGCGAAAGAGATTCTGGCGAACACTCCCGGCGGCCACATGCTGCAGCAATTCGACAACGCTGCCAATCCCAAGATTCACTTTGAAACTACAGGGCCTGAAATCTGGAACGACACCGATGGGCGCGCCGACATTCTGATCTCGGGTGTGGGCACCGGTGGGACGATCACCGGCATTTGCCAGTACATCAAACCGAAGAAGCCCTCATTCAAGGCAGTGGCCGTGGAGCCCGCGGACAGCGCTGTTCTTTCCGGCGGCAAGCCATCTCCACATAAAATTCAGGGCATCGGTGCCGGATTTATTCCCAGCATCCTGCGCCGAGATTACATTGACGAGGTGATCCCCGTGACGAATGATGAGGCCATCGCGATGGCCCGCAGGCTTCCCCTCGAGGAAGGATTGCTGGTCGGAATTTCGTCGGGCGCAGCGGTAGTCGCCGCTTTAAAAGTAGCGCAGCGAGCGGAGAATAAAGGTAAGCTGATCGTGGTCATTCTGCCGTCTTTTGGCGAGCGCTATTTGAGCAGCATTCTGTTTTCGGAGTTGCGGGACAAGGCGCTGCAGATTCCCACGGCGGCGCTCCCGGCCTGATCCAACCTTCAGAGTTTTCATGCCGCATCTGTTGTCGCTAATTCGCGAGGACGTGGCCACGGTGATAGAACGCGATCCCGCCGCGAAGTCCCGCCTTGAAGTCTTCCTGTGCTATTCCGGACTGCACGCAGTCTGGTTCTATCGCGTCAATCACTGGCTGTGGAACCATCATTTTTTCTTGTCCGGACGATTCCTTTCGCAGGCCGCGCGTTTCCTCACCGGAATTGAAATCCATCCCGGAGCAAAGATAGGACGACGGTTGTTCATCGATCACGGCCTGGGCGTGGTGATCGGCGAGACGGCGGTCGTGGGTGATGACGTAACCTTGTATCAGGGCGTGACTTTGGGAGGCACGGGCAAGGAGCGCGGCAAGCGGCATCCCACGATCGAAGACGGCGTGGTCGTCGGCGGCGGGGCGAAGATCCTGGGCGATATTACGGTAGGAAAGAACTGCCGCATCGGCGCAGGTTCGGTCGTGCTGCGCAACGTTCCGGATGATTCAACCGTGGTCGGTGTGCCCGGGCATATCATCTTCCGCGAAGGCAAACGCGTTGTAATTACAGATCCTAAACAGATCAACGATCCACTCTCTGAAGCGCTGGCGTCGGTGGTAACGGAAGTGAACAAACTGCGCGAACGTGTACAGCAACTCGAGGGCTCCGGAGTGAAGGGCGAACCGCTGTCGGAGTCGTTGCAGAGAATTATGGAAGACGTGGATTACCAGATCTAGCTGGGAACTGACCAAGCTCTTCCGGCGTCGAGGAGAATCGAAAAACGTGAAATGGATCATTCCATTCGTTCTTGTTGCCGTGTTCACTCCCCTCCTGGCGGCCGACAAAGCTGCGGACAAAGATAAGGATAAAAATAAAGACGAGAAGCCAAAGCCGGCTGAGTCGATTGACGAGCTTCGCCAGCAATTGGAGAAGATTCTCAAGGATACGCATACTCCGGGACTGTCGGTGGCCATTGTGCACCGTGACCGACCGGAGTGGGTTGCCGGATTAGGAACGGCGGACGTGGCCAGCGGTCGCGCCACCACCGCGGATACTCTGTTCCGCATTGGTTCCACCTCCAAGGCCTTTGCCTCATTGTCGATCCTGAAGCTGGCCGATCAGGGAAAGCTGTCGCTCGATGACCCGGTTCACAAGTTGGCTCCCGACGTATGGTTTGAGAATCGATGGGAAGCCGCGGATCCGATCCGAGTCGTCAACCTCCTGGAGCACACTACGGGCTGGGACGACATGCACCTGCGCGAATACGCAAAAGATGCCGCAGGTATGTCACTGAAGGAAGGACTGGACTACGATCACCACTCGCGCATTTCCCGCTGGCCTCCCGGCACACGCATGGCGTACTGCAATTCCGGTCCTCCGGTCGCGGCCTATATTGTGGAGAAACTTACGGGGCAGCGTTTCGAAGATTACGTGCAGCAGAATTTATTCCAGCTCATCGGGATGAAGACGGCGACCTATTTCGAGTCGGCTCCCGGAACGGCCACCACGCTTTACCACAACGACGGCAAGACTCCGTATCGTTACTGGAACATTCTTTTGCGGCCCGCGGGATCCATCAATGCCTCCGCCAACGACATGGCGGCTTACGTACAGTTCTATCTGAACCGTGGTGCGGTAAAAGGCAAACCGGTTGTGCCCGCATCCGACATTGATCGCATGGAGATCCCGCAGAGCACGTGGGCGGCAAAAGATGGAATGAAGGCTGGGTACGGCCTGAGTAATTACTGGAGTGTCGAAGACGGTTTCGTCTATCACGGGCACGACGGCGGCGTCGAAGGCGGCCTCACCGAGATGGCCTACATGGCCGACTACAACGTCGGCTATTTCTTCAGTATCAACAGTGGGAATGGGGATGCCTTCGAGAAGGTGGCCAAAGCGATCCGCGCTTATATAACGACTAAACTGCAGAAGCCGCCGTTGCCCGACCTGGCGCCGCTGCCAACAGTCTCGGCCCAATATGCCGGCTGGTACGTACCGGATTCCCCTCGCGTCGAACTCACGCATTTTCTGGAACGTCTGGTTGGCCTCACATGGCTTCACTTCAAAGACGGAAATCTGATTCTCCACCTCCTGGGTGCGTGGAAGGATACGTTCGTTCCCGTCGACGGTACGCAATTCCGGCACCTTCCCAAGAAGAAAGATGATGTGCCCGATCCGGTGGCAACATTCCTGTTGCTGACGCCGAACCACGAAGGCCGCTTTGTCCAGGCCGGGATGGGGACGACGATGAAACGAATCCCGGCGTGGCTGGCGATCGGGCAAATTGTCGCAACCAGCTACGTGCTACTTTCGATAGTGGCAATCCTGGTTTACGCGCCGTTCTGGATTCTTGGCGCACTCAGCAGGAAACGCCGGCGCCCGGCCGAACGCGGAATGCGGATCTGGCCCCTCATTGCGGTGCTTAGCCTGATTGCATTTGCGGCCATCTTCATTGTGTCCAGTGACGACCTGATCGAGCGCCTGGGCAATCTGACTGGTTGGTCTGCCGCGATATTCCTCGCGACAGTCGCCTTCGGAATTGCCTCACTCGGCAGCGCGATCTCGTTGTGGCGAACACCCGCAGAAAATATTCGCCCGCGCGTTCGCAGGTTTTCCGTCATTGTCACGGTCGCACTGCTGATTGCGTTTGCTTACCTTGCCTACTGGGGCATTATCGGATTGCGGACATGGGCTTAGTCTCAGGCGCGAGAACTCGAACCCTCATCGCAGACTAGGCCGTAGGGTGTTGTCACCTGGATAGTATTCGCCCGCCGCGAGCGTTCGTTGAACTGCGGCCCTTCCTCCGTCGAGTCGCCGCCAGAGAGCGATGGCGGCCATGCAATAGACTCCAAATAGTAATAAGGAGGAGGGCCCTCATTCCCAGAAGAAGTGAGAAATTCTCCAACAAGCCTCCCACGACGGCGCCCAGCCCATTGGCCCCGAGCGCCGCGCCGGGGGCGGCCTCTCCCCGGAATTCCAAGGAGAACAATAATCCAGCAATTAGTACCGGCACGGAAAAAACAACCACGACCAGTGCTCCTACAAACGCAGGCGGACCTGGGATGCCGGCAAATGGAAAGCAATTCGCCGTGACCAGTCCTATTAACAACGGCACAACGATCCAGATCCTCGACAGAGTCTTCGGAAAGTATTCGACAATTTGGTTGGCGACCAAGAGCGCGGTCAACAAAACGGAAATGACCAGCCCGTTTACCTGCCAAGTCGTTCCGAAGTACAGCGCCAACCGGCTGATCACCTGTGTCTCCAGCACATGAAACCAGTTCCCATGCTGAAAAAGAACAGCGCCGGAGTCTGTCGGCGAGCTTCCGGAATTCTGGAATAGAGGCCGAGAGTTACCAGAATGACCAGCATTCCGAGCGATAAATAAGTGCGCGGGATGCTTCGATCCCGCTGATACAGGTATGGCCAGTCATCGGTGGTGACCGGCACCTCGCTGGAGTCAGTCGCGAAGTGATTTGGCGACACGAACTCTGCCAGGCTGGGATCGCGGCTTAAAGCATCGTCGATGCGTCCCGAAGAAGAGATTGCAAAACAGATTGCCCGCTGGGGTGTAGCTGGAGCCAGCATGGAAGACGAGCGGGGGCTTGCCGAAAGTCTGCTCCAGCATCTCTGACAGGCGGCGAGGCCAGTTCCGCAAAGAGCGTAAGGAAGTTGGCGACCACGAGTTGATACGGACTCCACACCGAGAGCCCGCGTGCGGATTCAAAAAATGCACGCCCGCGCCGCTTCGCCAGGTAGGTATAGATCCGGAGCAATGCCAGGATCGTACCTGCTGCAAGAAAGAACCATGGCCGAGAGGTCATGTGCTAGGAAGAACGGAGGAATCGGACTTGAAGGTGGCCTAGAGTATAGCGCCGCCACCGTCGAGTTCAGAATGTGAGGAAATGAAGACTCTCGCTATGTCCGACTCGACGACGCAGGCACGGCGTCGCAAGTCATTTGTCCATCCAGCATTCGCCAAATGCCCAGCGGATTTGCATCTTTCAGTTCGACAGGCAACGCGCTGTCGGGAAATCCCTGATAGCAGACCAAGCGAGTGAAGCGGAAGATTGCCTGGCTACCCACCGATGTGGAACGTCCATCCGAAGTTGCGGGATAAGGCCCCCCGTGCACCATGGCATGGGTGACTTCGACGCCAGTCGGAAAACCATTGAAGACAAGCCGCCCGACCTTGTTTTCAAGAATTGTAATCAGATCCGCAAACTCGCGCAGGTCATCTTCTGTACCGTGAATCGTTGCGGTCAGGTGGCCTTCGAGGCCGCGGGCAATCGCCAGAACCTGGTCCCGGCTGGAGTGTTGCACGAGCAGAGTTGTGGGACCAAAGATCTCTGCATCCAGGTCGGAATCGAGAAATGACGCCGCATCCGTTTCAAAGAGCGCTGGACTCACCGCGAAACTGGCATCCGCCGCCGCTGGCTCACCGTGGGCAATTAGCCTTACGGACGCGTCCGCCTTGCGCGTAGTGATCGCCGAGTCATACGACGCGTGAATCGTCTTCGTCAAAAGATGGAACGACGCCGATCCGGCAACCAAGTACTGCAACTTCTGCACGAAGGCTGTGGAATCTTGCGGCAGAAAAACCATGCCCGGCTTGGTGCAGAATTGGCCGGCTCCCATGGTGAATGAGGCGTGCAGTCCAGCGGCAATCGTTTCCGTACGTTCCCGCAGAGCGCCTGGCAGGATGAATACGGGATTCGTGCTGCTCATCTCGGCGTAGAACGGAATCGGTTCGGTGCGCGATGCCGCAAGGTCCATTAAGCTTCTGCCCGCGGCCCGTGACCCGGTGAAGCCCCCTGCTTTTACCAGAGGATGCTTCAAAAGCTGAGTCCCGACCTGTGTGCCCGCGTCAAGCAGAAGCGAAAAGATTCCTTCGGGAAGATCGTACTCGCGCACACTTTGTTGAATTGCTCGTCCCACCAGTTCGCTCGTCCCGGGATGAGCGGGGTGCGCTTTGAAGATCACAGTATTGCCGGCCGCGAGCGCGGACGCTGTGTCCCCTCCCGCGACGGAAAATGCCAACGGAAAGTTGCTGGCGCCGAACACCACCACAGGTCCCAAGGGACGCAGGATGGAACGAATGTCGGGCTTGGGAACAGGCTTGCGATAGGGATTGGCGGGGTCGATGCGCGCCTGCACCCACGAACCCTCTTCCGCCACCTGTGCGAACATCCGAAGCTGGGCGCAAGTGCGCCCGGTTTCCGCTTGCAGCCGCGCCTGCGGAAGGGCTGTTTCCTGGGCGGCACGCTCGATCACATCGCCCGCAATCGATTCGATCTTCTCAGCAATCTTGCGCAGCAACGCGCCTCGATCGCGTCCCGATACGCGCTGGCAGACATCGAAGGCCTGTGCGGCCAAATGCACTGCGAGTTCTACTTCTTCCGTGGTTGCCGGGATGAACCCAGGCTGCAAACGTTGGCCGGTGACGGGGTCTACAGCATACATCGCCTCACCCATACCCGCACCTTCCCGAAATCCGATCAGCGACCGTCCTGAGAGTTTTGCCATGAACCCCAGCATTTATTTTCTATTCGGTAACGCATAGCTGCCCACCGACTGCGGCCGAGACTGCAACGCGTCATGGATCATTGTGCGGGTTTGCTCGAGTTCTTTGCCCGCCAATTCGAGCCGCGGCGGCCGTACCCGCGAATTCCCAATCCCAACTTGCGCCTGCACCAGTTTGATAAGTTGCACGAAGTTTGGAACCGTATCCATGCGGAGCAGTGGCAGGAACCAGCGATACAACTCGAATGCCTTGTCGCCGTCTCCGTTGATTCCGCAGTTGAACAGTTCTACCGATTCGCGCGGGAGCGCGTTCGCCAGGCCGGCGATCCATCCGGTTGCTCCTACTGCGATGGCCTCCAGCACGGCGTCGTCCACGCCCACACAGATTTCAAGCCGTCGGTCTAACAACGCGCGGATCGCGGAGACACGGCGAACATCCGCGCTCGATTCCTTCACCGCCGCGAGATTCTCATGCTCCGTCGCGAGCTCACGAATCTGCTCAGGCAGGAAATCGGTTCCGTAGGCCACGGGATTGTTATAGAGCATGCAGGACAGCGGCGTGGCGTTGAATACCGCCGCGACGTGGCTCTTCATTTCACGCCAGTCTCCTTTATATACATAAGGAGGCAGAACCATGAGCCCATCGCAGCCCAGATCCGCGGCTACTTGCGCAAACACCACGGCGTCAGAAGTCGAAAGCGCCGAAATGGCCGCCACGACCGGGCCGCGCCCCTCGACCGCTTTCACACATGTCCGCAAAACGTCCCGCTTCTCGTCGAAAGATAACGTCGCGCCTTCCCCTAGTGATCCCAGGGCAACGATGCCATTGCAGCCATTGTCCAGAAGCCACCGGAAGTGCTCGACCATGAAATCGTGGTCGATGCTGAGGTCGTTATTAAAGCAAGTGGTGATTGCGGGGATCACGCCGTTCCAGTTCATCGGAAGCCTCCTATGACTCATGTCAGTGGTTAGTAGTTAGTGGCGGCAAGTGGCGGCCACTGATCACTCGCCACTTTTCCCAACACCAGCCAGACTCTCCACTCGGACCGGGAAGACCGGCGGCCGCACCGAATCCGGGTTCCACTGGAAAAGAAACTGCGTGGCCGGTCCACATACTCGTCCCTGGCACGGGCCCATTCCGCAACGCGTCTGCAGCTTCGCCGCGCGCCAGGACCGATGCTCCTGCAGACGCGAATAGGGAACGTCCTCACAGCGGCAAACGATTGTCTCCGCGGAGGGCAAGTCCTTCAGATCCGGGCGCAGGCGGAAAGTCCGATCCAGCAGGGCTGCGAAGCGCCGCGCCTTTCGCCGCTCGCCAAACAGTTTTCGAGCTTCAGCCGTCTCCTCCGCAGCAGCGAGACCGGCGATCTGTCCCTCAACCAGCGCCAATTCCACGCCTCCGATGGCCGTAGGCTCTCCGGCACAGAAAACTCTTTTGACCGAAGTTTGCTGGAAGTCGTCCACCTGCACGTAGCCGCCCCTTATCTGGCAGCCCAATAACAATGGCAACTCCACGTTCGGAACCAGATGAAATCCGCAAGCCAGATAATCGCACGGGATGACATCCGTCTTGCCGCTTCGCGAAATGGTGACGCTTTCCAGGCTCTGGCCGCCGTGCGCTGCCAGCGGCCAACTATTCGCGACAAACGGAACGCCGGCGAGTTCTTTCCTCAACTGTCGCCCTTGTGAGATTTTATCGGGATAGCCGAACAACGCAGCACCGAACCGTGCCAAGCTACTCCACGAAGCCTGTTCACAAATGATGGGAATTTCTGCGCCATGCTTCCGCAGATAAGTCGCAACCGCCAGCAGCAGCGGACCCGTTCCGGCGACGACCACGCGCTTGCCGCGAATCGGCAGGCCAGACTTGACCATGGCCTGCAAGCCGCCCGCTCCCATTACATTCGGCAGAGTCCAGCCAGGGAAGGGCAGAAACCGTTCCCGCGCTCCTGTTGCCACGACCAGATTTGTATAGCGTAATTCGCAGATGTCGTCGGCTCCCTCCGCCAACAGCACCTCCGCTTCCGGCTGATGAAAAACTCTCTTCCCATACAGCTTCGTGACGTCCGCATCCCGCAGCAAACCGTGCCACTTCACTGCGTCTCCGTCTGGAGTCCCTCCTCGCCAGATCTGGCCGCCGAAGGTTGCATTGTCGTCCACGATGCCCACGCGGACCCCACACTCCGCCGTCCGCACCGCGGCCGCCATGCCTGCAGGCCCTCCTCCGATCACGAGTACATCGAAGCGTTGCCGCGAATCCCTAACCATTGGCCTTTACTTCGGTCTTCACTTCCATGCCCGGTTCACAGACGATCTGGCAACTTCGGCAATGCCGTCTTCCATTGATCGACACTCGACACTCAAAGCAGATTCCCATGCCGCACAACGGCCCCCGCGGTTCGCCGCTCACCGAAGTTCGGCACGCTTTCCCGGCCATTGCCACGGCCACCGCAACTGTGGCCCCTGCGGGCACTGCTACCGGCGAACCGTTCACGCTCAACGTCACCGGACTCGGCATGGAACGAGACTGGGAGCTAGGCATGGACAGATTCCTTCCATCCTCGCGATGGCAAGTACGGCTCAATCGGAATTTCGGCTTTCGCGTCCGTGATCCCATCCACCAGAATTCTCGCCGTTGCCAGCGACGTCGTAATTCCCAGTCCCTCATGCCCCGTCGCCAGAAACAAAGACGTATCTCCCGGGCACGGACCAATCAGCGGCAAATTGTCGGGCGTGGCCGCGCGGAACCCAGTCCACGTACGCACGGCCGACATCGATCCCAGCCCCGGCATGTATTCCTGGGCGCGCTGCAGCATGCGCCTAAGGATGTCATGGTCGACATCCTTTTGCTCTGCGCCATATTGTCGCGATGAGCCAATCAGGATCTGCCCCGTCCGCCGTGGCTGCACATTAAACGCGACTGAATCGCTGCTCACGGAGTGCGCGCTCTTCAAGTATCCGAGTTCCACCAACTGATGCCGCAGAAACCCAGGATAACGATCGGTAATCACCAGGTGTCCCTTGCGCTTTTTGATCTCAATTCCAGGCGTCAGTTCCGGTGACCACGCTCCCGCCGCATTCACAATGATCTCGCCAGCGATCTCGATACCCTCGGACATCCGTACCCGCCCTTGCCCGATCTCCGCGACCGATCCGCTCACCAGCTGCGTCCCGCTTTTGTGCGCGCGCTCCATCATGAACCGTGCCGCGCACGGGGGATATAACACCGCATCCTCCGGAACCAGAAGGCCGCCTGCCAGTCCAGCGCGCAAGTTAGGCTCGAGCCGTTTCAAAGCCTGCGAGTCGAGCACCGTCGTGGGAACGCCGAGCCGTGTGTAGTAGCCGTGCTTGCGCTGTACCTCGGCCATTTCTTCTTCGTCGGCCGCCACCCAGATTGTTCCGCATTGTTCGTATTCGACATCGGCTGGCAATTCCGGCCGCAGCGCCTGCCAGAGCCGCTGCGAGTAGCGTGTCAGTGCAAACTGCGCTTCGGAGTCGTCCATCACTACGATGTGCCCCATGCCGGCAGCAGTAGCGCCGCTTCCCACGACGTCCCTGTCCACAACCGCGACGCGCATGCCGCGCGACGCAAATTCGTCCGCACAGGCCGCACCAACGATCCCGGCGCCGACAATCACCACCTCATAGGCGGTGCTGCTCATACTGCCAGCCTGAAGAGAAACGTTATGCGCGCAGTCTTGAAAATCCTGGATTGCACGTTTGGTATTTTATCTGCATTCAGGAGGGATGAACGGCATGCATCCGCTCCGCTCCTGTCTCAGATGGCGCTGCGACAAATTGGTATTGCAAATTGCGTGGTGTAATCTCTTTGACAAAGGGAGACAGGTCCGTTAATGTTCCGTGGCGTAAACGTTTACGCAATATCTTCCTGCTTGCGTTGTGAGCGTTGGACCCCTACCCTTTTCCGATGCTGCTGAAGACACTGCGCGAAGAGGTGCTGGAAGCGAACCTGGAACTGGTTCGCCGCGGCCTTGTGCTCTACACCTTCGGCAACGTCAGCGGGTTGGATCGCGCCGAAGGGCTGGTTGCCATCAAGCCCAGTGGCGTTCCCTACGAAGAGCTGACCCCCGGACACATTGTGGTCTCCGATCTCGCAGGGAAAATCGTTGACGGCAATCTTCGTCCTTCGTCAGACCTGGCAACCCATCTGGAGTTGTACAAACATTTCTCAACGATCGGCGGGGTGGCGCACACGCATTCTGAATTTGCCACTGCCTGGGCCCAGGCGGAGACGCCAGTCCCATGCTTCGGCACGACGCACGCAGATTATTTTCACGGACCGGTTCCGGTCACGGAGCGCCTGTGTGCGCGCGAGATTGCCGGCGATTACGAATTGGAGACCGGCGCGGCCATCTGCCGAACGTTTGCGAAGCTTGATCCCAACGCGATTCCGGCGGTGCTGGTCGCCGGACACGCTCCTTTTTGTTGGGGCGCGAGCGCGGCCTACGCCGCCCACATCGCAGTGATTCTGGAATACGTGGCGCGCATGGCATACCACACGTTGTCCATCAATAATGACTCCCGGCCGCTGGCGCGAGAATTGCACGACAAGCATTTTCAGCGCAAACACGGCCGCAATGCCTACTACGGACAGGTCAAGACCCAATGAACGTTGCCCTCCTCGTCTCGAGTTCCTCCAGCCTGGTACATCTCCATCCAGTGGACATGGCCATCATCGTTTTCTACTTCGGCCTGGTGATTGCCATCGGCCTATATTTGAGGGGAAAGGCGAACACGGGCGAAGACTTCTTCATGGCGGGGCGGGAGATGACGGCCTGGGTCGCTGGACTCAGTTTTCTCTCGTCCAATTTTGGCGCACTCGAATTGATGGGCTGGGCGGGATCGGCCTACCAGTACGGCATTCTGGCGACACATTGGTATTGGATCGGCGCCATTCCGGCGATGCTGTTCCTGGCGCTGGTGATGATGCCCTTCTACTACATGTCGAAGACGCACTCGGTGCCGGGATATTTGAAGCTGCGTTTCGGCGAACCCAGCCGCGCCCTGTCCGCGGTTTCGTTCGCATTCATGACGGTGCTGATGAGCGGGGTCAACATGTTTGCCATGGCCAAGGTCATGCAGATTGTGTTGGGCTGGGACATCAATTTCAGCATCTGGGTGTCGTCGCTCACGGTTGCGGTTTACGTGACGCTGGGCGGCCTGCGCTCGGCGATCTTCAATGAAGTGTTGCAGTTTTTTCTTATCTGGGCGGGTGCGCTGCTGATTCCGATCCTCGGACTCTACGAAGCCGGCGGCTGGGGCAACCTGAAGATCCAGATTGCGCAGCGCGCATCGGAACAATATGTACATCTGTGGGCGGGCTTGGGTTCCTTCAGCACTAACCCGATGGGAATTCACTGGACCGGTATTGTGTTCGGCTTGGGCGCGATTATTTCGATGGGCTACTGGACCACGGATTTTCTGGTGGTGCAACGCATTCTGGCCGCGAAGGATATGCGTAGCGCGGAAATGGCGCCAATCATTGGCGCTGGATTCAAGATGCTGGTACCGATCATCGTGATCTTGCCCGGATTGCTGGGCTTGGGCGTGCTACCGATGAAGCTGGTACCAGAGTCAGTGGCCGCCGCGACTCACGCCTACAGCTATAACGATGTTCTTCCGCTCATGCTGGCGCGCTACTGTGGTCCTGGATTGCTCGGCCTGGGAATCACGGCGCTGATCGCGGGCTTCATGTCTGGAATGGCGGGAAACGTGAGCGCGTTCACCACGGTCTGGACTTATGACATTTACCGCCCGCTGATCAACAGCAAAGGTAGCGATCATCACTACGTGAACATGGGACGCTGGACCACGGTGATCGGCGTGCTGATCAGTGTGGGCACGGCGTATCTCGTGATGCGGTCGGCCAGCATCATGGATTACGTGCAGGCGTTGTTCAGCTTCTTCATCGCTCCCTTATTTGGAACAGTCATACTCGGGATGCTGTGGAAGCGTGCGACCGGGCCCGGTGGATTTTGGGGACTGCTGTGTGGGACACTCTCTTCGATCAGCATGTGGGCCTGGGTAAAAGTCGATCCGACGGCGCTGCGTTATGTGGCGCTCTCACCCAATGCCAAGGCGCTCGCCCAGGACATGTATCAGGCGCTCTGGTCATTTCTGGTTTGTGTGATCGTGACGGTGACCGTAAGTCTGGCGACGAAACCCATTCCTGAGAGCGCCTTGACTGGCTTGGTGTACGGACAGACAAAGATTCCCCCCATCGGAGACGTGCCTCTGTATCAGAAGCCGCTTTTCTGGGCAGTCATTGTGGCCGTTATTTTTGTGGTCCTCAACATTATTTTCTGGTAGGTGACCTGATGAGGGAAGGACGTTCAGTTTCGATCTGGTTTTTCATCGGCCTGTCGCTGCTGGTGAATGGCGTGCTGATTCTGGGCGCGGGATTGTATGAATACGCGAACCCGCCGGCGCCGGAATTGCAGGTGGTGCTGTTTCGGTTGCATGCCGGCGTGTGGTGGGGTGGGCTGCTTACTCTAATTGGCGGGCTTTACTGCTGGAAGTATGCGCCATCGCGGGCGCGCTCGTAGGCCCGTGCGTAAGGGAATTCGGCACTCACCGGGAAGATATTTATGTCTGAAAAGAAAATGACGATGGGCATCATCATCGGGAACCGCGGATTCTTTCCCGACCAGTTGGCGAAGTCCGGGCGCGAAGAAATGATGCGGGCGCTGGCGAAGGCTGGCATGGATTGCGTGGTGCTCGGTCCCGAGGATAGCAAGCACGGCGCGGTCGAGACTCACGAAGAAGCTAAAAGATGTGCGGCGCTGTTTCAGAAAAATCGGGAGCGGCTCGATGGAGTGATCGTGTCGCTGCCGAATTTCGGCGACGAACGAGCGATTGCCGACACCATGCGCCTGGCCAGGCTGGATGTTCCCGTGCTGGTGCAGGCCACGCCGGATGACGCGTCAAATATGACGATCCTGCACCGCCGCGACAGTTTTTGCGGAAAGATGTCGGCCTGCAACAACCTGAGACAGTACGGCATTCCCTATTCCCTGACACGGCTGCATACAGTGAGTCCCGACTCCGAGGATTTTCAGAACGACCTGGCGTGGTTTGCGGCGGTGTGCCGCGTAGCAAACGGGATGCGAAACCTGCGCGTGGGCAGCATTGGGGCGCGTCCGGCGGCATTCAACACCGTGCGCTACAGCGAGAAACTGCTCGAAGCCCACGGCATCACGACGGAGACCGTGGACCTGTCGGAAATTCTCGGACGCATCGCTCGGTTGAAAGACGATCACGCCGGTGTGCAGGGGAAGCTGGCGGAGATTCGAAAATACGTCACGACCAGCGGAGTTCCGGACTCGGCGCTGATCAAGATGTCGAAGCTCGGATACGTGATCGACGACTGGATGAAGTCGACGGACGTGAAGGTGAGCGCGGTGCAGTGTTGGACCGCGATGGAAGAGTATTTCGGCGTGGTTCCCTGCACCATCATGAGCATGATGAGTAACAATTTGTTGCCTGCGGCGTGCGAGGTGGATGTGTGCGGCACGCTGAGCATGCATGCTCTCGCGCTGGCCTCGCAGACTCCGAGCGCCCTGCTCGATTGGAACAACAATTACGGGGACGATCCCAATAAGGCCGTCTGCTTCCATTGCAGCAACTTGCCTAAGCATTTCTTCCAGGACGTGCGTATGGATTTCCAGGAAATCATTGCCGGGACTGTCGGCAAAGAGAATACGTTCGGCACGGTTGTGGGCAGGGTGAAGCCCGGAGCGATGAGCTTCGCGCGCTTCTCGACCGACGACACCGCTGGATTGATTCGCGGATATGTGGGTGAAGGCTCGTTCACCAGCGACTCGCTGAATACGTTTGGCGGCGTGGGCGTGGTGCAGATTGCCGAGTTGCAGAAGTTGCTGCATTACATCTGCGAGAACGGGTTTGAACATCACGTGGCGGCGAACTTCTCGACCACGGCCGCCGCTGTGCACGAAGCGGCGGTGCGGTACCTGGGCTGGCAAATGCACTGGCACGGGAACTAGACGAGTGCGTTCATGCTCGTCGGCTTTGCGATGATGGCGAGAAAAAGCAGGTTCCTCGTCGCTGTTGCTCCTCGGAATGACAAAACTTTTTTTAAATGAGTGTTCCTGCAGGAACGCTGTGCAAAAAAGCGGAGTTGACAAAACGTCTACTTTCGAGACCGTTGAATAGCTACGAAAGTGGGCTTGACTTCTCGTCGCACGGCGCGATCCACCAACACACTTTTCAATCCAATTTCTACGAGAACGCCGCAGCCAGCCCTGCCGCGGTGAGTTTGTAGACCAAATACCAAGCCGCGACAATGCCGATCGCCGTCGAGCGCTTCACTTTGCTGGTGCAGGCAAAGCCGATGCCCAGGAGCACGATCGTCCAGATGTTGATGAGGTCCACAGCCGAAGCCATTCCATGCAGAAACTTACTTGTCGTGGCTGGATCCAGATAGTAAGCGAGATTGGTACCGACAGGATTATTGATGTCGAATCCTTCGGGATCCACTCCAGCGAATAACGAGACAATGCCCAGGATTGCACCGATGATGCCGGGAAGACTGGCATACATGACGATGGCATAGGCCTGCCCGAACGAAGTCTCAGCCCCGGCCGCAATCTTGAAAGTGGCCCACAGCACGACCGTCGAGATCAGGAAATAAAACAAGATCATCAGCGGACTGCCGTAGGCGAAATAACGAATGATGTTGCTCGAAAGGTGAATCTGCCTGGCCTGCTGGTCGGCCGGAAGTTTTTCGAACTGTTCGGCGCGGGAGGAGTGCGCCACCTGGTTCTTGCTGATCTGGTCGAAGCCAATCTGCCGTCCCATGGAGTAGATAAAGAGCATTGAGCAGATGGAGATCAACAGCCATGGCGCCCACCAACTCGCATTGCGGCGCAAGTCGGTGAAGGTTTTCGAGGGCGCGATGAAGGTGTTGACGATGCGCGCACCTTCGGAAAGCGGTGCGGATTCAGGTGTGGGAGCGGGCGATGCGGGCAGAACCGGAGCGGCGGCCATCGGTGCCTCCTGCGAATATTCGAGGGAATTCTAATCTGGGGCGGCCTTATACACAAGCGATTCGTCTTATGGAGCAACGCAGCGGCACCACGCTCTTGCCGGGCAGTTGTATTGCCCGGATAAGATAATGCGGATGTCGAATGCAACGCCAGTTGTAATCGCGGTGCTGGTGGCGGAGCTCGTTCCTGCGGCGGCGTTTGGATTTGCCGCCGAGCGCATGGCGCGGGCCGTCGGGCGCTGGCCGCTTGCCGTGCGGGTAGCTCTTCCGGCGCTGTTGGTGTTGCCTTACTTAATCATCGCGGTGTCGCAGCATATGTTTCGCTGGCAGTGGTGTGCGTTATACGCCGCGCTGCCGGTGGTGATGGCGTGGCTGGTGGCGCGGGCGGCGGTGGCCGATCCCGAACAGCGGGGCAACTGGCGGGACGCGGTGATTCTTCTCACGCTGGGCCTGGCCGTGGATTTGCGTTGGTTCGACGTCGCCTGGCCCGCCGGCTTGCGCGGGTTGAGCAATCTGCTGCTGGTGGATGCGGGCTTGTACGGGTTCCTCGCAATCCGCCGCTTGAGCGGGACGGGATTTGATTTTCATTTGCACTGGAGTGACTGGAAATCGGGCTTGCGCGAGCTTCTGTTTTTCGCCCCCGCAGTGCTCGTGCTCGGACTCGCGCTGGGTTTCATCCATCCGCATGCCAACGTGCCCGCAGTCGGCAAGGCGGCTCTTACATGGGTTGGTATTTTTGTTTTTGTCGCGGTGCCCGAAGAACTTTTCTTTCGCGCTTGGGTGCAGAACCTGCTGGAGCGGCGAGTCGGACGGCGAGCCGCTTTGGCAATCGCATCGGTGCTGTTCGGCCTGTCGCATTTCAACAAAAGATCGGCGCACTTCAACTGGCGTTATGTTCTGCTGGCCACGGTTGCGGGAATTTTCTACGGGCGCGCCTGGCGCGAGCGCCGTCGCGTGCCGGCCTCGACGATCACGCATACCTGCGTGGATTGGCTGTGGTCGTGGTGGTTCTAAGGGCAAACAGGTTGCTGGTGAAATGGGGGTGTTACAACAACAATCAGGACGCTCCGGCCCAGGGCCGGAAAGTCAGCTTGTAAGCTATGAAATGGCCGTGAGCACTTAGAACTTCAGCACCACTCCAGCCGAGTAGCGGAACCCGTTGGTCCAGTCCGTGGCCGTGCCGAATGACGGTACGCTGTGTCTCTCATAATCGAACTGAGCCGGCCGGATGGCGATGCGTCGCGAAAGGTTTGCATCCACGCCGCCGCCGATCACCCACATGAAACTGCGGTATGAACCCTGGACAATGCCCCCAAACAGAGCCTGGACGAAAGGTGTGACCTTTGGCGCGTGAAAGGCATAGACAGGACCAGCCAAAAAGCTGTAGCGGTGGAGGTGGACGCTATCGAATGGACCGAGCGCGTGAGTTGTATAGTGCCCGCTGAAATCCACCGTCGCACCCAGAGATTTGTAGAAATAGTCTGTCACCGAGGCATCCCAGCCGTTGAAATTGATGATGGGGCCAATGGATGAGGTCTCGATATCGCAGCCCCCGAAGGATGTTCCGATGGGTTGATGCGCTCCAAAGAATACCCACCAAACACTTCGATGTCGGCGTTGTCCTGAGCTGCCATGGTTACGCGCAGAGCCATCACGACAAGAAACGCCAATCGCAAGGTGCGCATTCCTCCTCCGAGTGTGCCGACAGATGTGTCCATCTTTTTATTCGCAGATGCTTCGGATTAGTTCCCAGATGCCCAATGTAAACTGACCGTCGGTTTCTTATGCTTCACTATTACAGTAAAGTTCAAACTGGCGAAACCTGGCCGTTTCACTCTTTGACCTTAGTGCGAACGATCTCTGCAGCTCCGCGCCTTTCTCTCACGGAACAGGTTGCGTTCGGTGATACCGCAAATATCCCAAGCCCACGCGCAGATGATGATGCAGCGCGTCGGGGACGCAGATGGCGAAGCAGAGGCCGAGCAGTCCCTGGGCCAGGCCGAGGGCGTAGAGGCTGTGGTAGCGCCGGAACAGCGAGCACGAGATCGCTCCCCAGACCAGCGTCGCGGCCGTGAGCGGAAGATTCGGCAGATGTGCCGCCGCGAACAGCACTGCGGCCGCGCCCATAGCGGCGCTGTCGCTGGCGAGAAGACGCGTGAGGCGCGGCATGAAATAGTCGTTCAGAAGAAATTGCTGGTAGAGCGTCCACAAAACGTAACCGGCCACATGCTTGAAGTCGCTTTTATACAGCGCATGCAGAGTGCCGACTTGTTTCGCGACGAGCACGCTTGCGATGGCGAGGACGACGGCGGACGGGAGAATCCAGAGCGACGGGGCCAGGCCGCGACGGCTGAGGCCGAGATCGTCCAGACTGGGGCGCCGGGCGAGGACGATGGCCAGGGTCACGAACAGCGCGACGGGTGAGAGGATGCGCTGCGGGAACTCGGGCATCCAGAGAATGAAGACGATCAGCCCGTAGCCGAGGATCAGCTCAATCAGATCGCGAGCGGAACCAGGCTCTGGGCGGGATGACATGGGGAAAGTATGGCATGGGGGCTCCTCGCTGCGCTCGTCGGACAGCCGAGGCGGGTGTGTCGCCACATGTTCCCAAGCCCAAGACCTAGACCCAAGACCTAAGACCTAAGACCTGGCACTCCTCTACACGAGCAGCTCTGGCGTGGCGTCCAGCAGGCTGCGGGTGTAGGAGTGAGCAGGACGCTCCGTGATTTGCTGAGTGTCGCCGACCTCGACGATTTTGCCTCGGTACATGACGGCGATGCGGGTGGAAAGATAGCGCACGACCGGCATGGAATGGGAGATGAACAGGTAGGTCAAGCCGAAGTCGCGCTGCAATTGTGCCAGCAGGTTGACGATCTGCGCGCCCACGCTGACGTCAAGAGCGGAGACAGGTTCGTCGCACACTATGAATTTTGGCCGGAGTGCGAGAGCGCGCGCGATTCCGATGCGCTGGCGCTGTCCGCCGGAGAACTCGTGCGGGGAGCGCGTGCGCGCCGATTCGTCGAGACCCACGGCGCGCAGCAGTTCCCCGACGCGGGCGCGGATGTCGAGCTTCGCTCGACCTGACAGCCGGGGGTGGCGGTCCCCACATGGGTCTGTTGCTGCGTCTCCGTGGATGATCAGTGGCTCGGCGATGATGTCTTCCACGCGAAAGCGCGGGTCGAGTGAGGCGTACGGGTCCTGAAAAATAATCTGCAGGTCGCGGCGCAGGCGGCGCATGTCGCCACGACTGGCGGCGAGCAGGTCGCGGCCCTCCAGCCGCACGCTGCCGGCTGTGGGCTCGATCAGACGAAGAATAAGACGGCCCAGAGTGCTCTTGCCGGAACCGGATTCCCCAACAAGTCCGAGCGTCTCCCCGGCGTGAATGTCGAGCGAAACGTCATCGACCGCGCGAACCTCTCCGCGAGACTTGCCTCCAAACGGCGATTCGCCGTGGGGAAAGACCTTCGTCAAATTGCGGATTTCCAGGAGCGGCACACTGCGATGCTACCAGCACCGACCATCGAGTCGCGAGTCGCGGGTTCCGGGATCGAGAGAAATTTCGTGTGTGCTTGCCGTGATTGCCAATGACTCGAACATGGAATGACGGCTACCCCGCCGCGATCATCGGTACAGCGGCGAGTGCCGCCAGCAGTCCAATGAACTTCCAGCGGCTGAAGTGTTCTTTCAAGACCAAGCGCGCCAGCAGGACGGTGACGGCAGGGTAGAGAGATGTGAGGACTACGGCTTCGTCCAGGCGTCCGCGCTGGCTGGCGAAGATGAACAGAGCGCTTGCACTAATATCAAGGAATCCCGCCAGCATGCCGAGCGTGGCACGAGGGCGATCGAGAGCGAGCGGCGCGCGAGTTGCAACAACTGCGATGGCCGTGGCCGTGAACGACCCGATGCGGCCGATGGCGGCGATCCACAGCGGCGAACCGGTTGCCTGGTGGATGCAGAGATAGAAGCCCGCGAACCCCACTCCGGCGAGGGCGGCCATGCCCACGCCGGCAGGCAGACCGGAGGAGTCCTTTTTGTCTGAGGGTTCAGGGCGCGTGATGAGCCAGATGGCGAAGATCGCTACTACGAAACCGGCAATCATCCAACGGCTGGGCGTGCCTTCCAGAGCGACGTCGACTAGGGTAGGTATGGCCGCGCCTACCAGCGCCGCGATGGGCGCCGTCACGCCCATTTGTCCAGTGGCCAGGGCGCGATAAAAGATCGCCAGCGAGAATCCTCCGGACGTGCCTGCGATCAGCGCCCAGACGATGCTGATGCGCGAAGGAAATGCCCCGTGCTGTCCGAGCGCGATCGCGAACATGAGCACGAATGCGCAGAGGTGCGAGAACGCAGTGAGCACGAAGGCGTTGGCGCGACGGGACCCGTACCCGCCCGCAAAGTCAGCTGCGCCCCAGAGAAATACCGCGGTTACGCTATAAGCAGCGGGCGCGAATTGGATGGTCGCGGACACGTCCGACGAGCGTAACACGCAGCGTAGTAGTCGGGCAGAAGAACGGGAGAGCGAACGATGAGCCGATGGATTACACGTGGTCGATGGGATAGGCTGTCGCGGTAAATCGAACGATCACGATGAAAGTTTTTGTGATAGCAGTCCTATGTGGGTTCCTGGCCCCGGTAGGGGCGCAGAATCCTGAAACGCAGAACCAAATCGCCATCGGGCGCCCCGGAGAAAACGCCCGACACCACTCCGCGACACGTTCCTGACAGCGCGGCGGCATTCACCCTCGCGCAAATTGCAGATCTCTTCAAACCGCCCGACTGGCATCCTGCCGATCACCCACCGATGCCTCGGAATGGAGATTGTCGGAGTAAGGACGCGCACCGGAAGGACAAAGGGGCATCGCTAGAGAAGGATTGCGGGTTTGGTGGTAATGCGGGGGGTGATTTATACTTGCGGTTTGCCTTAACACGGTCGAAGGAATCAGGAGCGAGCTACTTTGCCCAAGCGTACATTCCAACCCAACCGGCGCAAGCGATCGAAGACACACGGATTTCGCAAGCGCATGAAGACCCAGGGCGGCAAGAAGGTTATTTCCCGCCGGCGCGCCAAGGGGCGCAAGCGGGTCTCGGTGAAACCCGGTTTCCGCGAATAGTCCCGTGGCGCGGAGGGAACGCCGCGCCCCCACCCGCTGTTGTGCCAGTTATTTTGCGATAGCCATTTTGCGTTGAGTAACCTGGAAATAGCGATCTGGAAATTTAGAGTCACTGTGACTGCCAGTGTGCCTGGAGAATCGAAGCGAGATGTCGAGCCGCGATCCGGCCGCGGCACCTTTCCCCGCAGCGCGCGGCTGTTGCGTCACACCGATTTCGAACGCGTGTACAAGCTGGGGCGGCGGCATTTTTCGGCATCCATGACCGTGTTTTACTGGCAGCGACAGGAGCCAGTTGCTGGAGCGAAGACCGCGGCCACTAAGTTGCCTGCAGCTTTGGGGCTGCGCGTTGGATTCACTGTGGGCCGTGCCCTTGGCGGGGCGGTGCGGCGCAACCGGATGAAGCGGCGTTTGCGCGAGGCGGTGCGGCTTACGCGTCCCCCCGCGGGGGCGAGTGCGGATGTGATCATCAATCCAAAGAAATCGTTGTTGACGGAAGATTTCGTGGAAGTGGTGAGTGAAGTCCGGAAAGCTTTTGAAGTGATAGAACAGAAGCTCGCGGGTAAGACAGGGAACAAGTCCGAAACTGAGTTGGAACGAAGTTCCGGAAGCCGGAAGCCGAGAGCCTGAAACCGAATCACATGCGCGAGGTCGCCAAACTCGTTACGCTGCAATTGCTGCGGGCTTATAAGTGGGCCATTTCGCCGATGTTTCCGCCGACGTGCCGCTACGTTCCTAGCTGCTCGGACTATGCGATGGAGGCTGTGGAGCGTTATGGCGCGGTGCGCGGAGGGCTGAGGGCTTTGTGGCGGCTGCTGCGTTGTCATCCGATTGCGCGGGGGGGCTACGATCCCGTGGTGAAGCGGCATAGGGGTTGCGATCAAGCGATCGGGCGCGGCCTGTGACGGTGCGTACGACAGTCCGTCAGGGGCTAAAGCCCGAATGTTTTTTCGTGCTTTACGGCGCGGCTGGAAGTCACGCCCTTTCAAAAGCGGGAGTATTCAGGATGGACGTTGTCTTCACTCGCGAAAAACGAGGGATCTAAATTTCTGCATGTCATGCCGCGTAGGTGGTGGCGCAAGCAAACAAACCTAGGTCCCTCGCTTCGCTCGGGATGACAAGCTTTAGGGGACAGGATAATTCGGCGCCCTATAGTACGCGGCGCGATCTGAGGAAACGGTAACTTTGCCAGACATTCAAAATCCACAACACGAACCGGGCAGCGAGAAACGGCTGATGCTGGTTTTCCTGCTGACGTTTATCGTGATGCTGGCATTCCAGCCGTTGTTCAAGAAATACTTTCCGCAATCGGCCGCGCCGCCGCCGTCGCAGCAGCAAAGCCAGCCCGCGCAGGCCCAGCCAGCGGCGACAGCGGTTGCGCCGAGCGTTATTCCTGCCAGTGGGATTCCTGCCAAGGGGGTTACCAAACAGGCGACGAGCGAAACCGAGACCGTGATTGAGAATGATCTTTACCGGATCACGTTTACCAATCGCGGGGCGCAGGTGAAATCGTGGATTCTGAAAAAGTTCGACAACGAGACGCAGAATGGGCCGCTCGACATGGTCAATCCGCCGGCGGCCGCGCAATACGGCTATCCGCTCTCGTTGTGGACTTACGACGAGGGCCTGCGCCGCAGACTCAGTTCGGCGTTATACGTTGCTTCGCGCGAAGGCAAGCAGACATCCCCGACGACGATCACGTTCGAATATGCGGACCAGGATCTGACAGTCCGCAAGACTTTTGGTTTCGATAACACCTACATCGTGAATGTCGAAACTAGTATGACGTACAGGGGCAGTGCGACTGCGGCGATCCCCGCCTGGCCATCGGGATTCGGCGATCAGGTTACGCCTGCGTTCTGGGCGGCGGGAGCCATCGATTACCAGTTCAACAAAAACATTGAGCGGGTGCCGATAAAAAAGATCAGCGGCGGCGGGACGAACCCGGGACCGTTCCACTGGGCCGGGCCTACCGACCAGTATTTCGCGGCGGTGTTCATACCCGATGATCCGGCTTCCGCCCAGATGGTGACGCTGCGCAACTCGTTGGCGGTTCCGCGTGATCCGCAGAAGGCCGACTCGAAGGAGATGGTGAACGTGGACGTGGTAGGCGCGGCCGTGGGCAACCTGCACGGTCCGACGGCGGAGCGCATCTTCGTTGGCCCCAAGGAACTGGAGGTTCTGCAGAAGATTCCCGTGCCGGGCGTATCGGGCGCGGATAACGACCTGAATGGCCTGGTTGATTTCGGTTTCTTTGGGATCATCGCCAAGCCGCTGTTCCTGTGGCTTAGGTGGACCTACAGTCACGTAATCGGAAACTGGGGATGGGCCATTGTTCTGCAGACGCTGATCATCAGTGTGGCGCTGCTGCCGCTGCGAATCACGCAGATGAAGTCGATGCTGAAGATGCAGCGCGTGGCGCCGCAGATCAAGGCGATTCAGGAGAAGTATAAGAAGTACAGTCTGCGGGACCCGCGCAAGGCTCCGATGAATGAGGAGATCAGCGCGCTCTATAAGAAAGAAGGGGTGAATCCGGCGGGGGGCTGTCTGCCGATGCTCATCCAGATTCCGTTTCTGTGGGCTTATTACAAAATGCTGGCGGTCGCGCTTGACCTGCGCCACGCGCATTGGCTTTGGATCCATGACCTGTCCGCGGCGGATCCGATTTTTCTGTTGCCCATATTCATGGTGGTCAGCATGCTGGTCACCCAGAAGATGACGCCGCAACCGGGCATGGATCCGTCGCAGCAGAAAATGATGACGGTGATGATGCCGCTGATGATGGGGTTCATTTTCTTCCGTCTGCCCGCGGGATTGAATCTTTATTATGCGGAATCCAACTTGATTCAGATCACGCAGCAAGCGGTAATGAACCGGACATCGCTGGGGCGGGAGATGCGCGAGATGATGGCAAAACGGGCGAGGAAGAAGGAGAAATAGTTGTCAGCTTTCAGCTGTCAGCTATCAGCTAAGGCGTCCGTCATGGGAGCATGCGACTCGAATTTTTGCAGAAGGCTTGCGCTACGATTTCTTGGCAAAGCAAGAACGTCTTAACCTATATCAGCCCAGCTAAAAGCTGACGGCTGATAGCTGAGAGCTGAATCCCATGTCCATTCCCGACAAACTCGCTGCCGCAAAGAAGATTAATGAGTTTCTGCAGGCCGTCGTGACCCACGGCGGACTTCGGCTGAAGTACCGCATTATTGTGGATCCGCCGCTGCCGGAAAACCGCGACTGGGAGAAGCCCGACATTCTGGTGGATTTTGCCGGTCCGGACTCGGCGCTGCTCCTGGATCGTGGCGGGGAGCTGTTGCGCGCGCTGGAACTGCTGGCTCTGGAAATGTTGCGGTTGCCTTCGGGCGAGCATGAAAAAATTTCCTTCGACTGCCAGAATCAGCGCTCACTGCGGATTCAAGAACTGCGCACTGCCGCAACCGTTGCTGCCGAGAAAGTGCGCAAGACGGGAACACCATACCAGTTCAGTCCGATGTCGTCGCGGGAACGGCGGATCGTTCACCTGGCGTTGAGAGACGAAGCCGACTTGCGCACTGAGAGCGAGGGGGAAGGAATGCGAAGGTGCCTGGTGGTATATCCCAAGGACTACAGTCCGGCGGGAAAGCTGGCGACGCGAACCGTGCCATGAGACTTCCCACTGGGGTTGAGATTACCGCGCGAAGGCCGCGCGAACGCTGTTGCATCCGGGCCGGAAGCGACGGGAATCTTCCACTATTACTGACTTGGTTCTCAGGCGTCGCTCGGTCGGGTCGTTTCTTCCTATGTTCTCCGCCTATGTTCCCCGCGGCTTATTGATTCTCTTCATTTTTCTCACCCTGCAAGTCGGTCAGTGACGGAGTCGCGTTGCGCGTCGCCGCCGAATTCCACTTTTCAATCAAAACCCGTCTGCAGATGGCGGAGAAGCGCCGCCGGAAGCCTCAAGGTTCCCACCGGTTGCTCCACCGGATTCGTGCTGCTGCTGGTTCGCGAGCCAACATGGTCGCGACTGGGCAGAGGGAAAACGTCAGAATCGGCAACCGGCAACCGCCTCGTGACAACTACAAACTAGCGCCCTGCTGCCGCTGCGGCGGCTTGCGGCGTGCTGGGAATTTTCATTGCGTCAATGTGATTGAGCACCGACTCCAGGCTCGCGCCGGTATCGGTGCAGGCATCCACATAGGGATGGCGGCTTCCGTCGGCGTGCATGACCAGCACTTTGGTCTCGGTGCTTACCTTTTTAATCATGTAGGGAAGATGGTGACGATCGTTGCGGGTCAGGGTTGCACCCAGCACAACCAGGTCAAAGGGAGCCTTCCGGATTGCTTCGTCCACAGATTTGCGGCCCACGGCGCGTTGCACTGTGTGCCCGGCTTTTTCCATAGCTGCGGCCTGCGCTTCCAGAATGTCGTTATCCCCTTCGCCATAAAGAATTCTTAGTTTTGATTTCGCCATTGATCACCCTCGATTGGATCGTTGTTGCCCCGGTACCTGACGCACCCGTACCTGCAAGCCACGGTAGCAACCGCCGGGGCTTGAGGAAACATCACCGAAGACGCACGTCGAACGGCACCATTCGGCGAGGATGAATTTCGCGCCCCCAAATTGTTTCCCCTAAAGTGCCCTGCGGCGCTACACTTTTGCGCGGAGGCTTTCCAACCATGTNNACCTGCAATCTGGATGACGGGCGACAGGTTTACCTGCGCTACAACGCGGTATCCGCCAAACAAGAGAGGCCGCCCAATGGCAGGCCCTGGGCTCCGGGCGGCTCGCCCATGACTTTGTTCTCCGAGGCCCCACTGTCGCTGGGAAGTTCGACGATTCCTATTGGAGCGTACGCGGTCTA
>PLEA01000357.1 GCA_003136335.1 Acidobacteriaceae bacterium
TCCGGCAATACTGCTGAGATCTGCTGGCCACGATATATCTTTCCGCTGTTTAGTTTGTCACCGGAGTTTGTTACCAAAGCACGGGTGCTTTGCAACCGAGTCGTCCCCCGGCTTCCTGTTGTAGCT
This sequence comes from Acidobacteriaceae bacterium, assembly GCA_003136335.1. Next base: position 127 of record PLEA01000357.1, read on the forward strand.
TCCTGTTATAATCTTCGCGATGACATCCCCGGCTACCAAGGCCCACGTTTGGGTCATGCTCAAGCGGACCGTGCTCGATCCCCAAGGCACCGCGATCCAGCAGGCGCTGGTCTCGCTCGGCCATACGCCGGTTCGCAGCGTGCGGGAAGGGAAGTTCTTTGTGCTCGAGCTCGAGGGTCTCGACCGCGCCGCCGCCAGCGCTGAGATCGAACGCATCGCGCGCGAAGTCCTCACCAACCCGGTCATCGAGGAATTCCGCTTCGAAATCGTGGATACGCCCGAACCCCCCGTCGACTGATATGAAGGATTTTCCAATGTATTCTGCGAAGAAAAAAACAAAGCACGACCCAGCGATTCCGTGGTCCGCGCGGCGGCCATATTAGAACGACACTTCTCCACGCTCTCCAAGCCTAAAGAAGAGAATCCAACCCGCATTCGAATACCCAATAAGTAATTATTGATGTCTATGTATCTTTATGGTAACATAGCGCATGATTTCTCCTGTAGCTCCTTCGACAACAGGTGACGCCACCCTCGGTCCGTATCCTGTCTGTATCAAAGACCAGCCACAACATATCGCTAAGCCCTTTAAACTACGCACTACCAAAAAACGCGTCCGTAAGCCATGCAGAATGATCACTTACCAACTCCTTAAACTTAAAGCTCCTTGGAATGAACACTTACAAAAAATAGGGGGCGGGGGCTCGGAGGAAAGGGAATTCAACGCTTCCGCAACAATTGCCACACACCGCTTCGAGGTCGAATTTGACTCCGGCGACCGGGCCGAATATCATCGGTAGCTTCTTTCCAGTCCAGGGAGCCTCTTTGAGCGCGTCTGAAAATCGTCCCACGTTTTATCTCACCACTCCCATCTACTATGCCAATGCGCGTCCCCACGTGGGCTCCGCCTACACCACGCTTGTCGCCGACGTGATCGCGCGGTTCAAACGCATGATGGGTTATGACGTAGCCTTCGTCACCGGTACCGACGAGCACGGCGAAAACATCGCGCGCGCGGCCGCCAAGGCGGGTATTTCGCCCCGCGAGCTGGTGGATCGCAATTCCGCCGTTTTTCGCGCGCTGTGGAATGAACTGGGCATCAGCTACACCCATTTTGTGCGCACCACTTCGCCCGAACATCTTCGCGCCGTTCGCAGGCTGCTCCTGCGCGCGCGTGACGCCGGATACATTTACAAGGCGTTCTACGAGGGTCGCTACTGCGTCTACGACAATCTCTATGTCACCGATTCGACCGATCCGGTCGATTGTCCCCTCTGCGGCCGTCCCGCTGAAGTCGTCTCCGAGGAAAATCACTTCTTCAAGTTGTCCGCCTTTCAAGACCAACTGCTGCGGCTTTACCGTGATCAGCCCGGCTTCATCCGCCCCGCATTCCGACGCAATGAGATTGTGCGCTTCGTCGAATCGGGCTTGCGCGACATCTCCGTCAGTCGCCGCACCGTGAAGTGGGGTTTGCCGTGGCCGGACGATCCCGACCAGGTGGTTTACGTCTGGTACGACGCGCTGACCAGTTACCTTAGCGGCATTGGATATGGTGATGACGAGCTGCAATGGGAGAAGTACTGGCCTGCGCAACTCCACTTGATCGGCAAGGAGATTATTCGCTTCCACTGTGTTTACTGGCCCGCCTTCCTGATGGCGGCGGACGAGCCGCTGCCCAAGGAAATTTTCGCGCACGGCTGGCTGCTTTTCGAGCAGGAGAAGATGAGCAAGTCCAAAGGCAATGTCGCCTATGCCGAGCCCATCGCGCGCGTTCTGGGCGTGGATGCCTTGCGGTATTACCTGCTGCGCGACGTTCCGTTTGGCCAGGATGGTAACTTCAGCCACGACGCTCTGCTCACACGTTACAACAGCGATCTCGCGAACGGGCTCGGGAATCTCGCCAGCCGCACTCTGGCCATGATCGAGCGGTACTGCGGAGGCGAAGTGCCCGCCTCTCCCGTGCCGGATTCAGTGCCGGGCGAAGCGGAGGCGGCGCTGGTGGCTGCGTTGTCGCAGACCCCGCCCGAAGTCCTCAAAGCCTACGAGGAGCTTTCTTTTTCACGTGCGCTCGAATTGATCTGGGCCGCCATTGCGCAGGTGGATGGCTACCTCACTATCCAGAAGCCGTGGACGCTCGCCGAGGATCCTGCGCGGCACGCGCAATTACAAATGGTTCTCTATCACGCCGCCGAATCTCTTCGGATTATCGCCGCGCTCGTCCATCCCGTGCTGCCCAATGCCACTTTCAAGATTTGGAGCCAGCTGGGACAGATCGGCGCCTTGGCCGAGTTGAGAATTGACGAGGTCCGCTGGGGACAAATGCCTTCCGGGTCGCGTCTCGGCGAAACGCTGCCGGTGTTTCCGCGCGTCGAAAAAAAGGAAGCGCTCGAAAGGATCCTGGCCATGGAACAGGACATACTCCAGCCAAAGGCCGCGGCCGCCGGGGCCCCCAATTCCCCGTCTGGTGCTCAGGTCGGCGCCCAGCCCGGCGCGTCCACTGCGGCGCCAGCCCTAACACCGCCGGTGCCGGGGAAAACGCCCGC
>PLEA01000349.1 GCA_003136335.1 Acidobacteriaceae bacterium
GACGGCTGGGCCTATGACATCGGCTACGGCGGACTCGACCATGTGCTGGCCAGCGGGCGCAACGTGAACGTTCTGGTGCTCGATACCGAGGTGTACTCGAACACCGGCGGGCAGGCCTCGAAATCCACGCCGCGCGGCGCGGTCGCAAAGTTTGCCGCGGGCGGAAAGCCGGGTCCGAAGAAAGACCTCGGACTGATGGCCATGACCTACGGCAACGTCTATGTGGCGAGCGTTGCGATGGGCGCGAAAGATGAGCACACCCTCAAGGCGTTTCTGGAAGCGGAAGCCTACGACGGGCCGAGCATCATCATTGCCTACTCGCACTGCATCGCCCACGGCATCGACATGACTACGGCGATGACCGATCAGAAGGTTGCGGTTGAATCGGGTCAATGGCTGCTCTATCGCTACAACCCAGAGCGGGCCGGGGCGGGAGAAAATCCACTGGCGCTCGATTCGCGCGCTCCTACGCGCAAACTGCAGGAATATCTGCTGCAGCAGACCCGCTTCAAAATGCTCACCAAGAGCAAACCGGAAGACGCACAGCGTTTGTGGAAGATGGCACAGCAGGACGTGGAAACTCGCTACCGCATGTACGAATACATGGCCAGCCGCAAAACCGAAGCACAAGCCGCTGCCAAGGATGCCCCCGAAAAACCCGCACCGGCCGCAGGGAAGCCGATACCCACTGGAGCTACGCGCTAGCCGCGCGAGGAGGAAGTTATGATCGATCTCAGCACCACCTATCTCGGCATGAAATTGCGCTCGCCACTCGTGGTCTCCGCCTCGCCGCTCTCGCGCGATGTGGAAGGAATTTGCCGCATGGAAGAAGCAGGGGCCTCGGCCGTGGTGCTTTACTCGCTCTTCGAAGAGCAGTTGCGCCAGGAGGAAGCGGACCTTAATTACCACCTCGCCGCGGGCACGGAGAGCTTCGCCGAATCGCTCACCTACTTTCCGCAGGCCAGCGAGTTTCCCACCGGGCCTGAGGGTTACCTCGAGCACATCCGTAAGGCAAAGGCAGCGGTGAACATTCCGATCATCGCCAGCCTCAATGGATCAACTCTAGGTGGATGGACCAAGTTCGCCGCCGAAATCGAGCGGGCGGGCGCGGATGCCATCGAATGCAACGTGTACTACATTCCCACCGATCCGAAGCTGACGGCCGACGATATTGAAAAAACCTACCTGGATATTCTACGGGCGGTGAAAGCAACGGTCACAATTCCCGTCGCAGTAAAATTGAGCCCCTTCTTCAGCAACCTGTCGAATATGGCCCATCGCCTGGATAAAGCTGGCGCGGACGCGCTGGTGCTCTTCAATCGCTTTTATCAGCCCGACATCGACCTCGAAGAATTGGAAATTCGTCCGAACGTTCTGTTGAGCACGCCCCAGGCGCTGCGCCTGCCGCTTACCTGGATCGGAATTCTGTACGGCCGTGTAAAGGCCGGTCTCGCAGCCACCGGCGGAGTGCATGGCGCCGAAGACGTAGTCAAGTTGCTGATGGTGGGAGCTAATGTCACCATGATGTGCTCGTCCCTGATGCGCAACGGCATCAATCATCTCCGTCACGTAGAGCGTGAGCTGCGCGACTGGATGGAAGAGCACGAGTACGAATCCGCGGCGCAGATGCAGGGCAGCATGAGCCAACTCCGTTGCCCCGATCCCGGCGCCTTCGAGCGCGCGCAATATATGCGCGCCGTCAAAGGCATGCAGCACATCCAAATGGCCGGCTGGCACTGACGGCGGCTTAACGGATCTCCTAAACGGCCTTCAAAGGACCCGGCTTCACAGGCTGCTGAAATAATCCGCCTTCGCCTGTTTTGAAAGGACCCGGCTTTAGCCTCAGAGCAACTCATCTAGAGACAGCCGCCTCGGCTGTCCAGCCAAGGGCGAAGCCCGGCGCGCCCAGCGCAAATCCTCGATTCATCCGAATGCTTTCCGAAACTGTCGGAACGTTGGTCGAACGGCATCAGGCTACCTGCTGGGGATGCACCAGACATTTCGACCCGACCACGAAGCACGCAACTAATTGAAAACCCTATGCTTCATACGTCACTGTACGCACATATGTGTAAGACAAACGTTTCTGCAGGAACACTATGGAAATCTCTCGTCTCCAGCGCGAACCCGCTTTCTCTGCAAGCACTTACAACGACCCAGGCAGTAAATCCAGCGTCAGCACCTGAAATGGCCGCAGGTGAAACGTATGTTGTTCGTGCGCTGGAATGCGCAACGTCTGCGCGGCACCGTCGCCTTTCCACGGGCTGCGCGCGGCATAAGCCTGTGCACTACCTCCGGAGAGTTCGAGGAGTGTGGAAAGACTCCCCGTAAAATCCTGTGACTGGTCGCTTGGATTGCGCAGGGTCACGATCGCTTTCTCTTGCGACCACGACGCCCAGCCATAGACTTCGAGGCGCGCCGGATCGCCGCCGATCCAGCGTGAGTCTTTGAGCGTCTGCGCGTTGTCGCGCGACCATTTCGCGGCCTCGGCCAAAACATCCCAGTCGTCCGCAGAGAGCAGCGACGGAGTGATGTACATCTCCTGCAACTGCGTCCCGGTGCCAAAGTATGAATGAACTTCGTCGGCAAAATCGTGGCCAGGATCGCTGCCCAGACGCTCCGCGTAGCGGGCAAAGATGAGTCCGTGCAGCATCAACGAATTTATCGGGAACAGCGGACCTTCTTCAACCACCCAACGATAAATTTGGGAGTCGCGATAGGTGATCCAGCGCTGGCGGTTGGAACCGACGCCGGCGAAGCTGTGGTCGTCGCCACCGCGCCAAATCGAATCGGCATAGAGCAGCCAGAATGGCGAAGGATAAGTTCCGGTGGTGAGGTTTACGTAGAGGTCCGGCTTTTTCCCGCGCAGTTCGCCGATCAGGTGAATGGCAGCGTCAAAGTCGCTGTCGAACTCGCTCCCCTTGATAACCTCGTTTGCGTTGCCCGTGCCGTCGAACTTGAACTGATTCACGCCGTATTTCTCAATCATGTTGAGGCAGGTATCGCGGAAGTACTTATAGTATTTGGGCCCCGACAGCGCGAGTCCGCCTTCATTGGTTTCGAATCCTTGCGTGCGGGCGGAAGCCAAACGCTGCTCTTTGGGTTTGTCGTAACCGCCCCACGGAGATAGCCAAATGCCAGGGGCGGCGCCGTACTCTGCTGCGGTTTGGGAAACTTTCGTCAGGCCATCGGGAAAACCGGGATTGAATTTCCAGAGAGTCGCGGGATCGTCCCAACCATCGTCGAAAAGAAAGCTGTCCAGTTTGACTCCGCGTTGTTTCGTCAGTTCCTCGCCGAAAGTGTGAACTACTGCGACCGCGCTTGGTTCGTTGTAGCGGTCGAAGTATCCCAAGTCATACCAGGAGTTGTAGTGCAGAAAAGTTCGATAAGGATGAGCGCGTTCGAGCTCCACATATTTCAGGAAGTCGCGACGCAACTGCGCGGCATGGGTCACGCCGATCACTGACGAATAGGCTACGCTTTGCCCGGCTTGCAGCGGAAGTTCGCGCGAGAGCCAGCACGACACGCGGTCGTCGCGTACGCGGCACTCGGATAATGGATGTTCGAAGCCGAGGAACCAAGTCCCGGCCGTGACGGGCGATCCCTTAGAGCGGCCAGAGACTGCGGCGCCGGGAAGGAACGCGTCGATGAGATCGATCTGAGTCAGCGCGAAAGATTGTTGCGCGGCGCGAATTGTGACTTCCTGACGAATGTAGTTGGCGCCTTCGCGGAGGATTGCCCGCCAACTGATTTGGACCTTGGCGGAGAGATCTTCGAGTTCGATGCGCACTTGCCGGCCCGGTAAGTGATCGGCAGCTCTGGACGAGTCTTTCGAAGTTGGGGCCTCCTCGATCACGGGCGCTGCAACAATCTTAAAGTCTGATGAATGTAGGACCGGACCTTCTCTGGGCACCAACTCAAACACACTGCCGGCAAGAGGCAAGCTTGCTCTAGTGAGATTGTTGGCGAGACCTTGCCAATGCAGAGACGCGCCACGGATGGACCACGTCGCCGAGATCGCATCATTCGACAGGGTGATGCTGTCGCCTTGTCGTGCAGCGTGCACGGTGGGTAGCGGCGAGGCTTGAACCGGCGCGATAACCATCAGCAAAAGAACGCATGGGAGAAAAAGAAGACGTAGCATTTCCAGATTTCCTTCTCCGCGTGCGAGATCCTTCCCTGCGCTTGAAAAGCGGCTACCGTCAGGATGACGCCCTTCGGAATGAGAAACTATTGAAACTCAAACTGCAAACTAACTAACATCGGAAGAAACAAGACGCCTGTGGCTTTCTAAATAGCAGACCAAATTCAAAACAGCCCACTACCAACATCGTGCTGTCCTGGCTTCGATGCTAAATCGACCGGAAAAAAGTTACAGCCGCCCGGACGCGGCGTTACTTTTCGGGCGCTCCCGATTCCCAGTTTTTGGATCGCGAGACAGCCTCGTTCCAGCGGTTGCGCAATAAGTGTGCTTGAGACGCGGGCATTTGCGGCTCAAAGCGGCGATCTTTCGTCGCGGCGGATGCGTCGAGATCAGTCTTCCAGAAACCGACCGCAAGCCCCGCCAGGTATGCGGCTCCCAGCGCCGTCGTTTCGGTCACGGCCGGGCGAACGACGGGCGCGCCGAGAATGTCGGACTGAAATTGCATGAGGCTGTCGTTGGCAGCGGCTCCGCCATCGACTCGCAGTTCCGGCACAGATGCTCCGGAATCGCGGCGCATCGCATCCAGCAGGTCGGCAACTTGATAGGCAATGCTCTCCAGCGCTGCGCGGGCCAAGTGACCTGCGGTGCTGCCGCGAGTGATTCCGAAGATCGAGCCTCGCGCGTACGAGTCCCAATGGGGCGCTCCCAACCCCACGAACGCAGGAACGAAATATACCCCGCCATTGTCAGGCACGGACTTTGCTAGCGCCTCGACTTCCTCTGACCTGCGAGTCAAGCCCAGTCCGTCGCGCAGCCACTGAACGACCGCTCCGCCAACAAAGACGCTGCCCTCGAGAGCATACTCGGTTACATCTTTTATTTTCCAGGCAACGGTCGTAACCAGTCGATTGGAGGACGGCACAGCGCGATTGCCAGTATTCTGCAGCATGAAACAGCCGGTGCCGTAGGTGTTTTTGGTCAGGCCCGGCCGGATGCAACGTTGTCCGAATAATGCCGCTTGTTGATCGCCGGCAATGCCTGCAAGTGGAATCTTTTCCAATCCCTTCACCGCGCTCACTTCTCCGCAGATTTCGCTGGAGGATCGCACGGCGGGCATCATAGGGAGCGGGACTCGAAACAGATCGAGAAGTTCGCGGTCCCAGGCGCCGGTATGAATATTGAAGAGCATGGTGCGCGAGGCATTGCTGGCGTCGGTGGCGTGCACTCGGCCACCTGTCAACTTCCAGAGCAGCCAGCTATCTACTGTGCCGAATGCTAGTTTGCCTGCTTCGGCGTTGGCGCGCGCGCCGTGAACGTTTTCCAAAATCCACGAGATCTTGCTGGCAGAGAAATAGGAATCGATCAGCAGACCGGTGCGCTGCTGGATCAGAGGACTGTGGCCTTCACTCCTGAGGCGCTCGCAGAAATCAGCCGTACGACGGTCTTGCCAGACGATCGCGTTGTAGACCGGTTCCCCGGTCTCGCGATTCCACACAATCGTGGTCTCGCGTTGGTTGGCGATGCCGATCGCAGCCACATCCTGTGGCCGCGCGCCAGCCTGAGCCAAGGCCTCGAGAGCCACTGCGATTTGAGAGGAAGCGATCTGCCGGGGATTGTGCTCGACCCACCCGGGCTGCGGAAAAAGCTGATCAAATTCCCGTTGGGCCATCGAGCGAATGGTTGCTTCCTGATCGAACAAGAGGGCTCGCGAACTGGTTGTGCCCTGGTCGAGCGCTAAAACATATTTCACGGTTTCTCCTCTTGCACCGTACTTCCTCTCGCGGTGCCTGCTCGCAGATCCTGCGCGCCACGAGCCGAATAGGAGGGGCGCAAGAAGCGCCGGATCCCAAAGTCGTAGATGGCCGCGCCGGCCAAGCCACCGAGCAACGGGGCTACGACCGGAATCCACCACACGCGAGTTCCGTCGGTGATTCCATTGTTACGAAAGCCCGCGAAGACCGTGAAAAGGCGAGGGCCGAAGTCGCGCGCGGGATTGATGGCATAGCCGTGCATGCCGCCAAAGCTCATGCCGATGGCCACCACCACCAACCCGATCAACGCGGGTGCAAGATTTGCTCCCGGAGGCGCATTGAATTCATCGACAATGGCGAATATGAGAAGCAGTAGCAAACCGGTGCCGATGAATTGATCCAAAAAACCCGCCTGCGGCAACGCCGGGAAGGCAGGAAAGGTGGTGAAGACTCCGGCGGTTCGCTCCAGCTGCGGGTCTGCTTGCCGGAAGGCCGGCAAGTAGTTCCAATACACCAGCGCCGAAGCCACGAACGCTCCGGCGGTTTGGGTGATGGAGTAGGGCAGCACCTTGCGCCAGGAGAAGCCACGAAAGACCGCGAGAGCCAAGGTTACGGCGGGATTCAGATGAGCTCCCGAGATTTTGCCCGCGAGATAAACGCCCATCATCACTGCGAGTCCCCAGCCCAGCGTGATGTTGGTGAAGCCGCCGTGGATGGTCTCGCCCGGATTCTTGGAGGGAAACAGCGCGACCATGGCAACCACTCCGTTGCCCAGCAGGATGAGCACAAAAGTTCCCAGGAACTCCGCGATCAACTCCGCGGTTAACGTGGGCTTCGGGTTCATTCGGGTCTCCGGCGGCAGAGAAGCGCGAGCATCTTGCCGCCCCTTGGCGCAGCGGGCGAGGACGCCCTCTGGACAGCCGCCGGGACGGCGGCGCTACATGCTTCTTGACCGCGAAGTAGTCTACCAAGCGGCGGCATTGCTCGCGCGTTTTTCACGGAGCGCTGACTCCGGTGGTGAATCTGGCTTCCAGAGGTAAACATGGGTGGCCTTTTTTCTTGACATCTGGACTCAGGCTCGTAAGATAGGAACATATTTATGCATTAGCGTGAATATTTATTCATGATGAATAAAACATTGCGGCAACGGGCGGTCCTCGACGTGTTGAAGCACGGGACGATCGCCAGCCAGGAGGACCTTCAGCGGCTCCTGCGCAAGCGGGGATTCAAGGTTGGACAGGCGACTTTATCGCGCGACGTCCGCGATCTGAATCTGAGCAAGACTTCTCACGGCTATTCCCTGCCGCACGGGGACGGTGCGGCCGGCATTGCGCTGCCTCCCGTGTCGCGACTGGTGCGCGAGTTTGTGCTCGATATTCGCTCCGCCCAGAACCTGCTAGTCATCAAAACGATAGTGGGCAGCGCGCAACCCGTGGCCGCGGCGCTGGATGAAACCGACTGGACCGAGGTCGTGGGCACGATTGCCGGCGACGATACGATCCTGATTGTTTGTCCGGATAAAGATGAGGCCCGGAAATTGGTGGGGCGGATCGAGGAAATGCTGTCTTAGTGAGAACGATTAGCGACATGAAATGACCGCGAAACTCAAAACCGCTGTGTTGGGCGCGACCGGCTATTCCGGCCTGGAGCTTACGCGGATTCTTCTGCGTCATCCCCGGCTGGAAAAACCAGTTCTGCTGCGGCGCTCTGCCGACAATGGCAGCCCTTCGGATTTGGCGGACGTGTTTCCTATTCTTTCCGGCAACGGTGGTTACCCGCTGCAATCGCTCTCGTGGCCGGCGATGAAGCAGCAGGGAGTGGGATTGCTATTTCTGGCGACACCGCATGAGGCATCGCGCTCGCTTGTGCCTGAGGCGCTTTCTCACGGGCTGCGCGTCATTGATCTGAGCGGAGCCTGGCGCTTGAAGCAGGAGCAACACCGGGCGATCTACAACTTTCAGGACTCGGATGCGATCACGGCAGCGCGACTGACGGAGAAAGCTGTTTATGGACTGCCCGAGTTAAATGGCGATTGCCTTGCGAATGCCACACTGGTGGCGAATCCCGGATGCTACGCAACGTCGGTGATTTTGGCGCTGGCGCCGCTGCTTAAGGCCGGAGTCGTCGATCGAAACCGCGGAATCGTTTCCGATTCGAAATCCGGCGTGTCGGGAGCAGGCAAGGAACCGACAGCCAAGACGCACTTTGTGGCGGTGGCCGACAACCTGTCTGCGTATTCGGTTTTCAACCACCGGCATGTGGGCGAAATTGTCGAACAACTCGCACTCGGCGCGCAGGAGTTGATCTTTACCCCGCACCTGCTTCCGATTCCGCGAGGGATTTTGTCGACGATTTACTTGCATCTCAACCGCGAGATGACGCCATTGGAAGTGGAATCGTGCTTTCGGAATTTTTATTTGGGTAAGCGCTGGGTGCGGGTGTTTCAAACACCGAAGCTGCCGCAGGTGCAGTTTTCGTTGCAGACAAACTACTGTGATCTGGGATTTTGCCTGGCCGAGGACGGCCGGCGGTTGGTGCTGATTTCCTGCATCGACAACCTGCTGAAGGGCGCAGCCGGACAGGCGGTGCAGAACATGAATCTGATGTATGGGTGGTCGGAAGACGAGGGACTGCAGTGACAATCGTAGTCAAAATCGGAGGTGCGGCGCTTGAGGATGCTCCTACTCTTCGCAAGTGCGCGCGGGCGATCGCCGAGTTGGCGCAGGATGGCCATCGCGTGGCCGTGGTTCACGGCGGCGGCAGTGCGCTGACCCGCGTTCTGAAACAACTTGGGAAGCAAAGCGAATTTATCGGCGGGCTTCGTGTTACCGATGCGGAAACTCGCGATGTAGCACTCATGGTGCTGGGCGGAATCGTGAACAAGAAACTCGTGGCTACGATTCAGGCCGCGGGAATGCCTGCGGTTGGATTCTGCGGCGGTGACGGCATGAGCTTTCGGGCGCGGCGAAAACATATTCGCGGGAACGATCTGGGGTTCGTCGGCGAGATTTGCTTTGCGGAACCGTGCTGGATCGAAGCGCTGTGGCAACAGGGGGGCATTCCCGTTCTGGCGTCGCTGGCTCTGGGAGCCGACGGCGAGTATTACAACGTGAATGCAGACGAGATGGCCGCCGCTTGCGCTGCGGCCTGCCACGCGAATGCACTCATCTTCCTCACGGATGTGGCCGGGGTAAAAGACGCGGAAGGAGCCGTGATCCCGTGGCTGAGCACCAAGCAGGCGCAGGACATGGTAGACGGAGCGATGGTCAGCGGCGGCATGTTGCCCAAGCTGGAGGCATGCCGACAGGCGTTGAAACAGGGAGTGGGCAGGGTGCGAATATTGCCCGCTGCCGAAGCGGACGCTCTGCCGCAGTTTTACCTCACCAAATTGAATTGCGGAACAGAGGTCACCTGCGCATGAGCGCAGGAATAAAGATTCAAGATAGGAGTCATAGTTGAACAGTCCATTACAAAGCAGAGCGCCGGCGGTGACGGAAACATTTCCCGGCATCTTCTGGTGCCCGGACTTGGTTTCGACGCGCGATCTGGGACCGCAAGGAGTGCAAGCCGTGCTCCATCTGGCGGAACTCATGAAGTCTCGGCCGTCAGTTTTTCAACGGTCGCTGGCCGGAAAACAGATGGTGATGTTTTTTGAGAAGCCTTCGCTGAGGACGCGGCTGACGTTCGAGGCCGGGATGACGAGCCTTGGGGGCGCGGCCATGTTCGTAGACCAGTCGCAGAGCCGACTGGATGCTCGCGAGACGCTGAGCGACATTGCGCATAATCTCGAACGCTGGGTGGATGTGATCGTGCTGCGCACGTTCGCGCAGGAAACCATCGAAGGCATGGCTCGTTATGCTTCCGTCCCGGTCATCAATGCGCTCAGCGATCTGGAGCATCCGTGCCAGGCACTGGCGGATTATTTCACGCTGCAGGAACGGTTCGGGGATCTCAAGAAGATCTCCCTGGCATATGTGGGCGATGGCAACAATGTCGCTCATTCTTTGTTGCTAACTTGTGCGTGCCTGGGGTCTTCGATCCGAATCGCTACGCCGAAGGGATATTCGCCGAATGCGCAGATTGTTGCCGACGCGCGGAAGATCGCAAAAGAGACGGGGGCTCGAATCGAGTTGCTGACCGATCCGCATGCTGCGGTCGCCGGGGTGGACGCGGTTTACACCGACGCGTGGGCGAGCATGGGTCAGGAACAGGAAGCGGAGCGGCGGGCCGAGATATTTCCGCCCTACCAGGTGAATCGGGAACTTATGGCGGAAGCGGCGCCCTACGCGGCTTTCATGCACTGTCTGCCGGCGCATCGCGGGGAGGAAGTCACCGATGAGGTGATGGACTCCGAGAACTCAGTCATCTTCGAGCAGGCGGAAAACCGGCTCCACGTTCAGAAATCTATTCTGTATTTATTGTTGGGCGGCGCGGTACGCCTGCCCGTAAGGAGCGCTCATGCCTGAAAAAGTTGTTCTCGCTTATTCCGGGGGATTGGACACGTCAATCATCATTCCATGGCTAAAAGAAAATTATTCCTACGACGTTATCGCAATGATCGGCGACGTTGGTCAGGGTGACGACATCGACGCTGTGGTGGAGAAAGCCTATACGACCGGCGCCAGCAAGGTGGTCGTGGAGGATCTCCGCGAAGAATTCCTGACTGAGTATGTGTTCCCTGCCCTGAAGGCTGGAGCCGTTTACGAGCACAAGTATCTACTCGGAACTTCGCTGGCTCGTCCCGTGATCGCGAAACATCAGGTTGAGGTGGCGCTGCGTGAAGGAGCAACTGCCGTCGCTCACGGATGCACGGGCAAGGGCAATGATCAGGTGAGGTTTGAACTGACCTACCAGGCGCTCGCTCCGGAGTTGAAGATCATTGCGCCGTGGCGGGAGTGGACGTTGAAGTCGCGGGAAGACTGCCTGGATTACGCGGAGCAACATGGAATTCCGGTGGCGGCAAGCCGCGAGAAGATTCACAGCCGCGACCGCAATTTGTGGCACATCAGCCATGAAGGCGGGGAATTGGAGGATGCCGGGAACGCACCTTTGCCGACCACGTGGCAGATTACGCGCTCGCCGCAGGAGGCGCCGGATAAAGAAGAACAAGTGCGCATCGGCTTCGCAGCGGGAATTCCGGTTTCAGTGAACGGGATGAACATGGAGCCCGTATCACTGGTGGAACTGCTGAATGAAATTGGCGCTCGCAATGCCATCGGTCGGGTCGATCTTGTGGAGAACCGTTTTGTTGGGATCAAGTCGCGCGGATGCTACGAAACTCCTGGCGGCACGCTGCTGATCACGGCTCACCGCGAACTGGAAGCGTTGTGCCTGGAGCGCGAGGTTGCGCACTTCAAGCAGCACGTTGGGCTCAAGTATGCGGAGATGGTCTATTTCGGTCTGTGGTTCACACCGCTGCGCGAAGCTCTGGACGCCTTCGTCGAGAGCACGCAGAAAGATATGACAGGCGGCATCACTCTGTCGCTGTACAAAGGAAATGTTTCCGTGGTCAGCCGCGAGTCGGAACATTCACTGTACCGCACCGATCTTTCGTCGTTCACGATGGGCGACAGCTACGACCAGAAGGATGCGGCTGGATTCATTCGCATTCTTGGATTGCCTTCGCGGTCGCGAGCCCGGACTCGCGTGGAGGTCGCGCGATGAAGATGTGGCCCGGGAGGTTCCGGCAACCGCTGGACCCTGATTTCGAACGCTGGCAGCGATCGTTCAACTTCGATCGTCGCTTGCTGGGTCACGAACTCGCGGCCAGTGGCGCGCATGCGCGTGCGCTGAAGAACGCCGGCATACTTTCCGCGGACGAACTGATCAGCATTTTGCAGGGACTGGAGCAGATCGGCGAACGGGCGACGGCGTCGCCGTCGTTTCTGGATGACATTGAAGCGGAAGATGTCCATCACTTCGTGGAGAAGCAACTGGTCGCGCTGACTGGAGAAACTGGATATAAGCTGCATAGCGGGCGCAGCCGCAACGAGCAAATTGCAACCGACATGCGGCTGTACGTGAGAGCAACCATCGATCAACTGCGGCACGAGCTCGCCGAATTGTGCGGCGTGTTAGTAGATCGCGCCGATCAGGCCGGGGATGCTGCCATGCCGGCGTACACGCATCTGCAAAGGGCTGAGCCGGTGCTGCTCGGACATTGGCTGCTGGCTTACGTCGAAATGTTTTTGCGGGATGCGGGACGACTGGCGGACTGTCGAGAGCGGCTGAACGTTTGCCCCCTGGGATCGGGTGCGGTGGCCGGTGCGACGTTGTCGTTGGACCGGGCTCTCATGGCCGACACTCTTGGGTTCGACGGCGCAACCGCGAATAGCATTGACGCCACTAGCGACCGGGATTTTGCGCTTGAATTTGTCAACGCGCTGTCGCTGCTCGCGCTGCATCTGAGCCGCTGGGCGGAGGAGATGATTTTATTTTCTTCGCAGGAGTACAGCTTTCTGGTTCTGCCGGAGGCTTACTCCACGGGCAGCAGCGCAATGCCGCAGAAGAAGAATGCGGACCTGCTTGAGTTGGTGCGGGGCAAGAGTGGGCGGGTTTTGGGAAATGCGATCGCGCTGATGGTTGCGGTCAAGGGTTTGCCTTTGGCCTATAACAAGGACCTGCAGGAAACACAAGAGCCGGTGTTCGACTCTTCGGACACACTCCTGCAAATGTTGCCGCTGGTGGCGGGATGGATGAAGGCGGTGGAATTGAATAAAGAGCGCATGCATCAGGCGGCACAGTCGGGATTTATGAATGCTTGGGCAGCGGCTACATATTTGGTGAAGCGGGGTGTGCCTTCGAGGCTGGCACATGAGCGGATCGGTAAGGCAGTGCAGATATGTATCGAGCGAAGCTGTGAGCTTCAGGACTTACCGATCGAGGAACTGCAATCGCTTAGTCCGGCCTTCGATCAGGATTTTTATGAATCGCTGAAGTTGGTTTCTGTGCTCGCCGTCCACGATGTTCCCGGTGGTACCGCCCCGGCGCGGGTGCGGCACGCAATTAGCGTCACCAGGAAGAGGATTGAGTCTCTTCGCGAGGAGGTCCATGCGCACGCGTAAAGCAATCTTGCCCAACGCACAGCAGATTCATGAGTTGATTGCTGCATACTCCGGCGACGGCACGTTGCTGCCGCGTACTCTTCCGGAAATTTGCGAGAACGTCAGAGACTTCGTGGTACTTGAAGATGAGGGGCGCATCATCGGCTGTGGAGCGCTGCACCTGTATGGCACGCACCTGGCCGAAATTCGGTCGATTACCGTCGCTCCCTGGGCTCAGGGCAAAGGCGGGGGGGGACGGTTGGTAAAAGCGCTGCTGGCCGAGGCGAAGCGCCATCGCGTGGATTGCATTTGCCTGTTCACGCGCAAGCC
>PLEA01000402.1 GCA_003136335.1 Acidobacteriaceae bacterium
CGCAAAGCGGCTTCGTTCAACGCCTGATAACGTCAACTGAGCATGGTAGCCTTGGTTCGCAGAACGGAGGGGTAGATGTACAGGGCGGCTTGGGTCGTCCTCTTAGGAGTTGCCTTGCTGTCCGGCGCACGGCCAGACAGTAAGGCTGGCCTTCCGCCAAACGCGCAAGAAGTTACCGGTGACGTTCACCAGTATGCGGAAGCCTTGCCCGAGTGCTCGCCAGATGGGCGCTGGCTGGCGTTCGAGTACAACCGGATGAGTGATCCGGACTTTCCTTATGTCGGAATCATGCGTCTGGGTCAAGACCATCGCTCTTGGCACACGCTGCTGAAACCACGGCCCGGTGAGCACATGTTCGTCGGGGATTTTAGCTGGTTGGGCCTGGCAGCACTCTAGAAAATCCGGGGGCGGCGGCGGCTTCTAGCTCACGTCGGCGACGGCGGCACCGCCCATGATTCAGGGCGCGAGATGCGGTAGAATACCGCTTCCTCTGGACCAGGAGCCACGCATGACTCCCAAGCCCTTCGTCGCATTTGCCGCTCTGGTACTCCTTTCTGCTCTGGCGTTTGGGCAGTTTGTCCGCAACCCAAAAACAGAACAGCCGATCTGCGACAAGCTCGCTGCGGTTGCGCCAGGCGCCGTCGAGATCTTTCAGCAGGCGACTTCCGCGATGGACAAGGGCGAGTTCCAGCAGGCGATCCCGCGATTTCAAAGTGTATTGCAGCAGGCTCCGCTGTTCACGCCGGCGATGCGGCGCCTGGGAGCTTCCCTGGCCGCGTCCGGGCAGTTGGATGAAGGACTGACTTACAGCAGAAGCGCCCTGAAGATCGAGCGCTCGGCTGAAAACCTAGCGAGTCTTGCGCAAGTGCTGGCCTATCCGACTCCTACAACCCATGGCACGGACGAACAGCTGCGATTGGCGCTCCCCCTGGCGAAAGAGGCCGTCGAGAAGTACAGCGGTCCTGACGACGCAAGTTACCTTTCGCTGTTCGCGCAGCTTGCCCTTGTTGACCAGAGTCTGGAGGATTTTCGCCAGGCCACAGCGGCGCTCGTACAGAAGCATCCCGAGCTGATGGGCACGCACTACTTCAATGCCGTTCGCTTGGCGATGGCCTCGGACTGGGTTGCGTCGGAACGCGAAATCAAGACTGCCGAGCGGATGGGGCTGCCGCATGAGGTGGCCGAAGCTTTTCTAGTTTCCGGCGTTCGCAGGCAGGCAATGGCCTGGCGCTGGTCGCACTACAGCCCACTGGTGGTTTTGGCGTGGGCCGGCGGCCTGGCGCTTCTTTTCATTCTCGGCAAGGTGTTCTCGATGCTGACGCTGCGGCTGATTGAAGGCGCCGATCCCACGGCGTCGGCGGGCAGCGGTCAAATTCTACTGCGCCGTTGTTACCGGCAGCTCATCAATGTCGCGGGCTCGTACTACTACATCTCTCTGCCCTTCGTGATCGTGATGGTTTTGGGTGTGACCGCGGGAATTGTCTATGGCGTTCTGATGATTGGCTATATTCCGATCAAACTTGTGGCCGTTCTTGTGATTGGAGCCGTAGTGACGGTCTACAAGATGGTGCAGACTCTCTTTGTTCGCGTGGATCCGGCGCAGCCGGGACGCACACTGCGGCGGGAAGACGCTCCGGACTTGTGGAACGTGACGTGTGAGGTCGCCGACAAACTGGGCACGCGTCCTCTGGACCAGATTCGCATCACTCCCGGAACCGAGATGGCGGTCTACGAACATGGCACACGTAGCGAGCGCCGCAAGGATAAAGGGCAGCGCACGCTGGTGATGGGCCTCGGAATTCTTCCGGGCTTCAGTCAGAATTCCTTTCGCGCGATTCTCGCTCATGAGTACGGACACCTTTCTCATCGTGATACAGCAGGCGGCGACATAGCTTTGCGGGTCAACCAGGACATGATGAACTTCGCGTACGCCATGGCCCACGCTGGCCAGGCCGTGTATTGGAACGTCGCCTTCCAGTTCCTGCGGCTCTACCACTTCCTCTTCCGGCGCATCAGCCATGGAGCAACGCGACTGCAGGAAGTGCTGGCCGATCGTGCTGCCGCCGGACTCTACGGAGCACAAGCATTCGAAGAAGGTCTGCGACATGTCGTGCGGCGCCAGATTGAATTCCGCTACATCGCAGGCATGGAGCTTCAGGAGGCGCGTGGCGCGGGAAGGCCCTTCAGAAACCTCTACACTCTGCAGGTATACGGAGAGGATTCAGTGGAAAGAGCGGTCGACAAGGCAATGAATCGGGAAACCTCAGAGGATGATACGCATCCCAGTCCGACGGACCGCTTCAGGCTGGTGAGTCGTGTGCCCTGCCAGGAGCCACAGCCTGCGCCAGGAAACATGTGGGAGCTTTTTCCTGATCCCGAGGCTTTGACTCAGGAAATGAGTTTCCAGATCGAGCATGAGGTCCGAGGCGGGGCTGCTCTGAGAAGTCCCGCACTGGCAGGTTTGTCGCAGCGTCCATTACCTTGAATTTCAGTTTTGCCGCACCCGCAGGTATCCCCTGCGTCGTAGGTTATGGTGGTACAAGGGCCGGAGCCTGTAACAGAAATCGATTGAGGGAGCCTATCGGGACAAACCAACGCGTCGTTGTTTGCGCCCAGTTCATAGTGTCCGGGCGGAACGTCATCAATCTCGAAAGCTCCGGAGTTGTCATGAAACCGATTTGCGCATCCTCGATGTTACGAGTCATCGCGACCTGACCGACAACCTGCCCCAGGCCCTGTACAGAGGCTTTGCCTTCAAAAAGAACCGGAGCGGGTTCGCGATCGACAGTTGGCCAGGGACTTCTCATCGTTCGGGTGCAAAGGTTTTGGTCCCTTCTACCGCTACCACCTCAGCTTGATCAGAGAAATGATTCGTATCGCTAAACTTTTTTAAGCCATGGTTGGTGCTGTCTTGTACGACCGTCATTATCCCATTTTACGATCGCGTCGTCCTCGTTGGCTTGCTCAACTGTGCCAAATTCTTCAGTCGGCTTTCCGAAGTTACCCAAACCCTCGACGCGATCACCGGGAGTCAGTTCCGAGTTGGACGCGTAGGGCTGGACGAGCGGCGGTCTCTTGGCGCGATCTGAGTCGGGAGTTGCTCCGGCGTGTGACAGTGGCGGTTGCGGAGCCCTGCGCAGTTTGGGTGGCAGTTTATTGATATGAGTCATAATTTTATTGTTTCTTTCCCAGCGCCCTTTGACGCCTGTTTTCTCCTTGGCTAAGCTAGAGCATAGGCTTGGAAAGGATGGCTCGGCTGATCTAAACTGCACAGTCCTGACGATTACAATTTGGCAGATGTAACAGATAGCAGAGCCGGAAGCATTGAGCGGAGCTTCGGATTTGGATGCAGAAGCTAGTCGTGGAGAAGGATGTTGAAAAGGGAACTGTGAATCTGCAAGGCATCGCCGGCATGATAATCAATGAGCCCTAATTTCCTGAACCTGTTCATGAAAAAGCTGACTCGCGAGCGAGTTGTGCCCACCATCTCTGCCAGAGTTTCTTGACTGATTTTGGGAACCAAAACTTCGGCCTTACCTTCCTTGCCGAAATGCGCCAGCAATAGCAATATACGGGCCAGTCTTTTTTCACTGGAATTGAAAAGCTGGTCAACCAAATCTTCTTCATATCGGATGTTCCGTGTCAGCAAATACGCCACGAACATATCGGAAAACGCGTGTTCCCGGTGAAGCACTTCCATCATCGACTTCTTATCGATACGCATCACGGAGCAATCGGCCATTGCGGTTGCGGAGCACAGGCGGAGAGGTTGTCCTGTAAGGCATCCTTACTCCGAAGAAATCGCCCTCGTTCAGCATACCTAGTTGTGGCTTCCTTCCCGGTCTTCGACACAACGGTGAGTTTTACCTTTCCTTATCTGTATGAAAAAAACTGCATCGGAAGAGTCGCCTTGAGCAAAGATCGTCTGCTTTTTGGGAAAAGCTGCGATTTTTCTACCGCCGTCGATGGTCGAAAGGAATGTCTTGGGGTCGAATTCGCTACGCTTTGGCCGATACCATGGGTGTCACGATTGTGCTCTCTCAAGAGTTCCGAGCGTTCAGAAGAACTTTCTATGATGCCCGGATGAGGAGATGAATAAATGTTCAAGAAGGGCGAGAGCACCGGCGACTTTGCAGCCAAAACCGCAATCTGCTCTACGAGAATAATGATTTCACCCCTGATGTTGAAAGTCAAACGTTACCGCTGTAACGAATGGGATTTGATTGTTGACGAAATCAAGCTCATTACACTCATAACCCTTCCGCCCGTCACCTGATTTTCCACTTGGCCGCTCGGCAATCCACGCCGGGTGTGTAGCAAATCCCTGCACCTATCGTGCCTCCGACTGCGGGGGACGAGACGCCCCCGCGCCACCCGGCAGGATGCCGGCGCCACCCGGCTTCCCGTATCCAGCGCTGTGCGCCGCCGCTGAGGGGATGCGGACATGAAAAACGCCCCGGCTTTTGACCGGGGCGGTTCGCAGACCTGACTGCAATCTAGAACAGGTTCCAGAGAAACTGGTTGTAGACCTCGTGGTGGAACTGGACTTCCTGCGCTTTGATGAAAGTTCCGAGGGCGCGGGGGCAGCGATCGGCGGAGGCTTGTTTCAGATCGGCGTAACGGCCTTTGACGTCTTCCCCGAGCAGCGTGCTGGTCCACTCTGCTTTGCGGAAGTTGTCGAGGGCGTCGTAGATGTTGTCGGGCAGGTAGCGTTCGGCCTGGCGCAGGTTCTTGATCTTCGCGGTCTCGCCGTCGAGGCCGGTTTTGAAGATCGAGAGCATCACCAGGTAAGGGTTTGCGTCAGGGGCGACGGAGCGCACTTCGACGCGCATGCTCTTCTCGTTGCCGATNNATCTGGTTGGGCGCTTCGAAGTGGGGATCGAGGCGGCGATAGGCATTCACGCTGGGATTCAGCAGCAGGCAAATGTCGTTGCCGTGGGTGAGGATGCGGTCTACGAAGGACCACCCCATTTTGCTGAGCTTTTCTTCCCCCTTCGCGTCCCAAAACAAGTTCTTGCCGTTTTCGCTGATGGAGACATTGGTGTGCATGCCACTGCCGTTTACGCCGATCACCGGCTTGGGCAGGAACGACGCGGTCAAGCCCATGTTGGTGGCGACCTGGCGGCAGATCAGCTTGTAGAGTTGGATCTGGTCGGCGGCGGCCACGACTTCGCCGTAGCCATAGTTGATTTCAAACTGCGAGGGCGCAACTTCGGGATGATCTTTTTCGTTCTGGAAGCCCATCGCGCGCTGCACTTCCGCCGTGGTATCGATGAACGTGCGCAGCGGGTCGCCGGGCAGGGAGTGGTAGTATCCGCCGGTGTTGACGTATTCGAACTTGCTGGTTTCGTGATAGTGGCGCTCGGCGTCCGGGCCTTTGAAGAGAAATCCTTCGATTTCGTTGGCGGCGTTGAGAGTGTAGGCTTTTTTCTTGTTCAGTTCTTCGGCGTAATTCTTGAGCACGCCGCGAATGTCGCCGGAATAGGATGTTCCGCCTTTGTCGATGACTTCGCCGAAGACCAGTACCTTACCGGAGCCGAAGACGTCGGCCGGAGCCCAGTAGAAAGCACCCCAGTCGATGCCCAGGCGGAGATCGCTTTCGCGTTGGGCGGTGAAGCCTCGGATCGAGGAGCCGTCGAAGGTGAGGTTGTCCCAACTTTTGAGCAGGAATTTCTTGTCGTAGTCGAGCATGTGCAACCGGCCTTCAAGATCGCTGAAGAGCACGGTCACGGCCTTGATCCG
>PLEA01000275.1 GCA_003136335.1 Acidobacteriaceae bacterium
TGTTCACCAGCTACCAGCAGATGCGCATGGTCTACGACCGCGTATCGCTCGAGATCGACTATCCGACGTTGTTGCAAGGCACCGGTCCACGCAGCGCGCTGCTGGACGAGTTTCGCCGCACGCCCCACTGCGTCCTGTTCGCCACCTCTTCGTTCTGGCAGGGCGTGGACGTGCAGGGCGAGCAACTGAGTTGCGTGATTATTGACCGGCTGCCATTTGCCGTGCCGAGCGATCCCGTGGTGGCGGCGCGGGTGAAGGCGATTGATGCCGGTGGCGGGAATGCGTTCTTTCAATATCAGGTGCCGGCTGCTGTGATTACGCTGAAACAAGGGTTCGGGCGGTTGATCCGGTCATTGCACGATCGCGGACTGCTGGTGCTGCTCGATAACCGCATTCTGAAGAAACAGTACGGGCGCGTGTTCATCGAGAGTCTACCGAATTACAAGAAGACGACTGAGATGCGGGTGGTGGAGGAGTTTTTTGATGTGGGGAGCTGAGCGCACGATCTACCTGAGAAATCGCATTCCTGCGCCCTCTGCCGCATCCCGATCGAACGTAACGGTGTACAAGCATTCGGCTGCGCTGCTGCAGCGCTCAATCAAGCAATCGACGAAGTCCGCGCGGCTGGCGCGGAAACTCCTCAACGCTTGCGAAACGAGATCCGCTCGCTCAATCACCAGTTCCTTGCTCCGCAGGACGGTCTCCAGCACCTGCTCAATGTCCTTCTTCTTGAAATCGTAGGAGGCCTCCGACCAGATCAGTTCCGCGATGACAATCAAAGGAAGAAATCCGGGAGAATCCGAGGAGAGGGAGTGCACCAAGCTCAACGCCGCAGCTGTTTGCACAGGATCGTCGTGAGTAAGGTAGCGGACGACTCTATTCGTGTCGAGGCCGATCCACGGGATCTGGATGCACGCTTCCTGATGGCGGCGTTCATCTCCTCAATTGATACCGGCTTGCGTCGCCGGTCGCGAAATAGCCCATTCAATTCCTTCACGGAACGGGTTGCCGCTACGATGGCGAATTGTCCCTTCTCCACTTCCACAAACTCAATGCGGTCCCCGGCAACCACCCCAAGTGCTGTGCGAACCTGAACGGGAATGGTAATTCGTCCTTTCGATGTTATGGTGGCTGCGGCCAAATTGAATCCTTATCTACACTCAGCATTCCTTACATTACAGCAAGGCCAAGAGGCAAGTGCTACTTCGGCCCCTGTGCCTCTCCGGGCCTTGGTACCACTTGCGCCGCGATTCCAGATGGCTGGGCCGTTGTGTGGTAGACGCGCTCGGTGGCTTTCACGAAGTCGGCGGGCTTGGCGTCGGGGATGTTGACGAAAGTTTGGGGGTTGCGATCGGTGAGGGGGAACCACGAGCTTTGCACCTGCACCATGATGCGGTGTCCGCGGCGGAAGGTGTGGTTGATGTCTTGGATGGTGAAGGTGATTTCTTCTACTTTTCCTGGCGTGAACGGCTCCGGCTTTTCGAAGCTGTGACGAAATTTTCCGCGGAAGGGTTCGCCGCGCACCAGTTGCTGATATCCGCCCATCGCGAATGCCGGCGCGGGCACGTCTTTTCGGGGTTTGTCGCGGTCTTCGGTCCGGGGCGCGTCCTGCTTGCTGTCCGGATAATCAGTCGGATACACGTCAATTAGTTTCACATCCCAATCCGAATCCGTGCCACTGGTCGAGACGAAAAGGCGCGGCGAGATTGGTCCGGCGAAGGTGACATCTTCCTGCAGGACTGACGTTTCATATACCGCGACGTCGGTGCGGCTGTCGGCGAAGCGCTGGTCCGAGAGCATGTATTCCTGGGGCACATTCAGGGCCGCGTAATTCACAAAGGGCACAGGTCTCGCCGGGTCGCTCACATATTCATCAAATTCCGGAGACTCCGCGCCCGGCGCGTCAAACGATAGACTGCCATTGGCATGGAAGTAGAGAGTCTTTGGCTCGGCATTCTTCGGCGGCCAAGCGGAGTATTGCCGCCATACGTTCGTTCCGGTCTCGAAGACATACGCTTTCGGAAGTTTGGCGTCGCCATTGCCTTTGAGGTACTGCTCGAAAAACGGGAAGAGAATATTTTTCCGGTAATACTCGCCGGTATTCGAGGCAAAGTCCACGCGTCCCAGGTGTTCGCCGTCATAGCGCGCCCATCCGCCGTGCACCCAGGGTCCGACGACGAGCGCGTTGAAAATTCCGGAATTATTTTTGTCGATGGAATGAAATGTGGTGAACGGACCCTGCAAATCCTCCGCATCGAACCACCCGCCCACAGTCAACACGGCGCAATGAATGTTCTTCATATGGGGAGCCAGATTGCGCGCCTTCCAATAGTCGTCGTAGGTATCGTGCTTGACCTGGTCGTCCCAAAGCGCGCTCTTGCCTTCCAGGTACTTGCTTAAATTCGACAGCGGCCCGGTCTGCAGATAAAACTCGTAAGCGTCTTTGGTTCCCCAGTCGAAGGGCACGAAAGTTCTCGGCGGAAGCTGCGGATTTTCCTGCGGCTTGAACGAGCTATAAAAGCCGAAGTTCGCTGCCAGCATGAAGGCGCCGCCGTGGTAAGCATCGTCTCCCATGAAAAGGTCGGTCATGGGAGCCTGGGGCGAGGCGGCTTTCAGAGCGGGATGCGAGTCGATGATGCTGGCCGAGGTGAAAAATCCGGGATACGAGATTCCCCAGATTCCCGCATTGCCGTTGTTGTTCGGCACATTCTTGAGCAACCAGTCGATGGTGTCATAAAGATCGCTGCTATCGTCCACGTCCTGCTTCGACTTTTTATTGTCGATGTGTGGACGCATCTCGATGAATTGGCCTTCCGACATGTATCGGCCGCGCACGTCCTGAAAGACGAAGATGTATCCCGCCTTGTCGAAATCGGGGGAGGGACCGAGTTGCGTCCGGTACAGGTCGACGCCGTAAGGGCCAACGCTGTAAGGCGTGCGGTCGATCAGGAATGGGTAAGAGTGCGAACCGTCTTTCGGCACATAGACGGACGTGAATAAGTGAACGGCGTCGCGCATCGCGATCCTGTACTCATACTTCGTGTAGTGCTCTTTGGCGTCAAAGTCCGGCGGATCGGGCCGTGTCTGCGCAAAAAGACCCGAAGTCACAGCCAAGATAAACAACAACGCAAGTGAGGGTTTTCGCTGCAGCATTCGTGCTCCTTGGGATCTAACCGCGAATAGGCAAGCTACATTCGCAGGGGGAATGGAGTCAAGCGGAGTGCGCCGGCAGCATCGTCCCAGCCCAGCCTGTCTCGTGACTTTTCTTTCGCCCCTCGGGGCTTCTCGTTGTCCACTTGCGACCCACGGCTGGCGCCATGGGCTGTATTCTTTCGTCGCTAACGTGGCTTGTAGCGCGTCGCGTCTTTCACTTTTCCAGCCCACAATCAAGCTACGACACAAGCTCGAGCGGTACAATAGAAGTTTCGCATACGCGCAGCCGGCGCTGGATTCACGCCTCGGCTGTTGGGGGATCATGTTCGAAGTCACGGTTGAAGACACGTTTGCCGCGGGGCATTACCTGCGCAACTATAAGGGCAAGTGCGAGAATCCGCA
>PLEA01000181.1 GCA_003136335.1 Acidobacteriaceae bacterium
GGCCGTAGGTATTGAAGATGCGGGCGATGCGCGTGTCAACCTTGTGATAGCGACGGTAGGCCATGGTCACCGACTCGGTGAAGCGCTTGGCTTCGTCGTAGACGGAACGGGGGCCGATGCTGTTGACGTTGCCCCAATAGGTTTCCTTTTGGGGGTGCTCCAGGGGATCGCCGTAGCACTCGGAGGTGGACGAAACCAAGTACTTGGCCCCGTATTTATGGGCTACGTCGAGAGCGTGAAATGTTCCGAGGGAACCGACCTTGAGGGTGGGGATGCCGTGAATGGTGTAGTCCACGGGACTGGCAGGACTGGCAAAGTGGAAGACGTAATCGACCTTGCCCACGTCAAAGGGTTGGCAAATATCTTTTTCGACGAACTCGAAACGCGGTTCGTGACTGAGGTGGGCGAGGTTGGCGGGGCGGCCGGTGAGGAGGTTGTCGACGACCACCACGTTCCAGCCTTCGGCGAGCAGAGCATCGCAGAGATGAGATCCCAGAAAACCGGCGCCGCCGGTGACCACCGCGCGTTTCGAAGTCATGCTTTCTTGCCGTTCTTGAAGAGCGCAGCTGGCACTCCGTCGGGGTGGGAGGCGGCGCGTCCAACGCTGAAGTAGGTGAAGCCTTCAGCGGCCATCACTTCAGAATCATACAAATTGCGCCCGTCAATTACGATGGGATACTTCAGTTCCTGGCGGAGGCGGTTGAGATCGAGGTTGGCGAATTCCTCCCACTCCGTGAGAATCAGCAAAGCATCTGCGCCGTGGGCCGCTTCGTAAGCCGAGGTGGCGAAGGTGAGCCCGGAAGGAATTACTTCCTGGACGCGCTCCATGGCCGCTGGATCGTAGGCCGTGATCTTACTGCCCTCCTGCAACAGCGCCCGCACCAGAAAGAGCGCGGGCGATTCGCGGATATCGTCGGTACCGCCCTTGAAGGCGAGTCCGAGCACGCCAAGGTTTTTGCCGCGCAACGTCCAGAGGGCGCTGTGTACTTTCCGTAGAAAGCGCTGGCGCTGATCTTCGTTAATCCGCATCACTTCATCGAGCAGGCGAAAGTCATAGCCGCTCTCTCGCGCCACCGCGCGGAATGCCATCACATCCTTGGGGAAACAGGATCCGCCGTAGCCAATCCCGGGGTTCAGGAACCTAGGCCCAATGCGCGAATCGGTTCCGATGCCGTGCACTACCTGATTCACATTGGCACCCACGGATTCGCAGACCGAGGCCACAGCATTGATGAAAGAAATCTTCATGGCCAGGAAGGCGTTGGAAGCGTGCTTGATTAACTCTGCGCTCTTGGTGCTGGTCACGATAATCGGAGGAGGAATCGAAGCTCGGTCGGGCCCGGGAATGGCGTCGCTGCGCTTGTAGTAGCTGCCATTGGTCAGGGGACCGTAGACTTCCCGCAACACGGCGGCCGAGCGATCACTGTCGCATCCGATTACGATGCGATCGGGAAACAGGAAGTCGGTGACCGCCGTGCCTTCGCGCAGAAATTCCGGATTGGACGCTACGTCGAACAACTCGGGATCGGTACCGCTACGCAGGATGATCTTGCGCACCCACTCGCTGGTATAGACGGGGACGGTGCTTTTCTCGACGATCACCTTGTAGTCGTTGACCCCGCCGGAGATTTCGCGGGCCACGGATTCCACGTAAGACAAATCAGCCTCACCGCTCTCGGTCGGCGGCGTGCCCACGGCAACAAAGATTGCCGAACTGAGGCGGACCGCTTCCTTCAGGTCGTCGGAGAAAGTGAGACGTTGTCCGCGGTGGCGGGTTAGAAGCTCGGGCAGAAATTTCTCATGGATGGGTACCTGGCCATTTCTCAGCGCCGCCAGTTTCCGTTCGTCATTGTCGACCAGAATGACGTCGTGTCCGAGGTCGGCAAAACAAGCGCCCGCCACCAACCCCACATATCCCGAACCGACAATCGCAATCCGCATGTTGAACTCCCCTGATGGAATGTCCTGAAACATCTTTCTTTTGGGATGCTTCCGCGAAGAAGCTGGGGGAATCAAGAAAACGGCTGGGACTTATCCACGTCGCCTTCCGATCGCAATGATTCTAACAGGATTAAGCCTATCACTGGGAGGTTCAGAAAAGCTCTTCACAGTTGTGCAACTGCATTTTTTTCAGCCAATTTGGGATCGCTGGTTTCACCCTGCGAAGACCGGAGAAAGGCGCGAAACAGCTGGGTAGCATATTGACAACTCGCGGTTTTCGGGGCAAACTCCGCTACAGACGCTGATTCTCGCTTCTGCCGTTCTTCGGTTATGGGTCAACCTCTGAAGTCTAAACCGGATCCTTCGAAACCAAATCTGAGTGCCACTGAA
The DNA here is from genome assembly GCA_003136335.1 of Acidobacteriaceae bacterium. The sequence goes on from PLEA01000181.1 coordinate 2,332, forward strand.
GTGCTGCGCGCCCAGTTGGACGATGACCGTTTTGAGACCGACTTTGCACAGCTGGCGGCCTGCTTTTCCGCGCAAGACGGGGGCGGTCTGTCGCCGGACCTTTCCAACGAGCTAGCTTTTGAAATCGTGCTCAACGAAGTCGTGGAGCAGGCCTGCCTCACGACGGGCGCTACCGGTGCGGCCATCGTGCTGCAGCGCAATGGCGAAATGGTCTGTCGCGCCAGCAATGGTTCGACGGCGCCAGAGTTGGGTTCGCGGCTCGATGAGGCTTCGGGACTTTCGGGGGAATGCATCCGAACCCGCCAGACGCAGCGCTGTGATGACGCTTGGGCGGATTCCCGGGTGGACCGCAGTGCCTCGCAACGGCTGGGAGTGCGTTCGGTGATGATCATGCCACTCCTGCGCGGGTCGGAATTGGCTGGACTCTTCGAGTTGTTTTCGTCGCAGCCGCTCGCGTTTGGAGAACGGGATAAGCTCACTCTCGGGGCACTGGCGGCTCGTATTTTAAGCAACCTGGAGCATTCCACCGAACCCCTGCCGCCGCCGAACGAGCCGAAGCCGGTATGGAGCAATCAGGAACATGTAGCTGAGCCCCTGCCGGCGGAGAACGAGCCGAATCCTTGGAGCCGTCTAGAGCATTTAGCCGAGCCCCTTCCGCCGCAGAACGAGCCAGTGCCGGTCTGGAGCAACTTAGAGCACGTACCCGAGTCCTTGCCGATGCACGAAAAGCCTATTCCGGTCTGGGGCAATCTGGAGCATGTAGCCGAGCCCGTGCCGCCGCGGAACGAGCCGAAGCCGGTCTGGAGCGACCCGGAGCATGTAGCCGAGCCCTTGCTGCCGCAGAGCGAGCCGATGCCGATTTCTG
>PLEA01000242.1 GCA_003136335.1 Acidobacteriaceae bacterium
GGTGCCGGTGTCGGCCTGCTGGTAGTTGTTGGTGAGGGCAACCGAGTAGAACTCACCCACCGAGTTCTCACCCTGCAGGATGCAGCTCGGATACTTCCAGGTAATGGCTGAGCCGGTCTCCACTTGTGTCCAGGAAATCTTCGAGTTTGCGCCCAAGCACTTGCCCCGTTTGGTCACGAAGTTGTAGATCCCGCCTTTACCTTCTTTGTCGCCCGGGTACCAGTTCTGCACCGTGGAGTACTTGATCTGCGCGTTGTCGAGCGCGATCAACTCGACTACAGCGGCGTGCAACTGGTTTTCGTCGCGGATGGGTGCAGTGCAGCCTTCGAGGTAACTGACATAGGAACCCTCGTCGGCGACGATCAGCGTGCGTTCGAACTGGCCGGTGTTCGCCGCGTTAATACGGAAGTAGGTGGAAAGTTCCATCGGGCAGCGAACCCCCTTTGGCACATAGACGAAAGACCCGTCAGTGAACACGGCCGCGTTCAGGGCGGCGAAGAAGTTGTCGCTGTAGGGCACCACCGAACCCAGGTACTTCTGCACCAGGTCAGGATGTTTCTGCACAGCTTCCGAGAAGGAGCAGAAGACAATTCCCAGCTCGGCCAGCTTCTCTTTGAAGGTCGTAGCCACGGACACGCTGTCGAACACCGCATCCACCGCCACCCCCGCGAGGTGCTTCTGCTCCTCAAGCGGAATACCCAGTTTTTCGTAGGTGCGCAGGATCTCCGGATCCAGTTCCTCCAGGCTCGTCAGACCGGGTTTCTGTTTGGGAGCCGAGTAATAAACGATTTCTTGGTAGTCGATTGGCCCGTACTTAACATTGGCCCACTTTGGTTCGGCCTGCGCCTTCTCCAGCGACACCCAGTGGTGATACGCCTTCAGCCTCCACTGGAGCATGAACTCTGGCTCATTTTTCTTGGCCGAGATCACACGGATGATGTCTTCGTTCAACCCCTTGGGGACCCTTTCTTCCTCGACTTCGGTAACGAAGCCCCACTTGTACTCCCGGTCGGCAAGATCCTGGATGGTGTTCACGTTGGTGCTCATTGCATTCTCCCGGATACAAAACCAATAGTGGGCACTAGGTTTCCGCGCCCATTCCTGATGGTGTTCAGGTGTAAGGGTTGACTGAGATCGGAAAGCATCACCTTCTCCAGTGCCCCGCGCACCGCCTGGCTGATGATCCGCTGATTGTCCTTGATGGGACAACAGGGCTCCAAGTTGCACAGCCCGGAGATGTCAGTGCTGCATTCGGTGAGCGCGATAGGACCCTCGAATACAGCAATGATTTCAGCCACCGAGATCTCTCGCGGCTTCCTGGCCAGACTGTACCCACCCTTGATGCCACGGTACGAAACCAGTAGCCCACCCTGCAGAAGCTCCTTCAGCAGCTTGCTCACTGTCGGCAGGGGCAGCCGTGACTCGACGGCCAAGTCGCGCGCACTGTGCAGCAACCGATCGTGGTTCTGCGCAATGTGAGTCATCAGGACCAACCCGTAGTCCGTCAATTTACCTAGTCGGATCATCAGTCAATGCCCCTGTCTGAGAGGTTTCCGAACGCCGTACCTGAGCAGATCTTAAATAGCACTAATTTAGTATGATTTAATTGTACGGCGCCGATAGCACGGCTGACAAGGCCCGGCAACCGTCCCTCAAACGAGTGCCTTCTGCCCAATTGCACGTCGGCTTACGCTGGGCGGCCCCGGCGGTGTCTCGGTCCGAATCGGCCAGACCGGAGGGATTCGTTATGTTGCTAACTCGGAGAGCGTGTTACGGTCTCCTCGCTACGCGCTTGGCAGAACACGCTGGCGAGGGTTCGTTCAGCGCCAATGGCTTGGCCGAATTCTATAGATTGCCCCATGAAGCATTGGCCAAGATCCTCTAGCGACTTGCCACAACTGGGTGTTGATGTCCCACCACGGGATTAAGAGCGGACACCATGCTGACTCTGACTGTCAACTTGGGTGATTCTCCAATGCACGGGCAGAATTGTGCGTGGCGAGGAGACTGCCATTTTATGCGCGGCTGCTGAGCAGCAGAGACGGAATGTCATTCATGACCTGAGGGGTTGATGCCATCGATGCGGCAGGAATAGGACTTTTGGTTTCGCTGCAAGCCGCTGGTATTTATCTCAAGCTAATGAATCCGACCAATCAAGTGCGCGAGATATTGCGAGTCACCAACCTGGAGTCCCTCTTCGAGATCTCCGAATCTCAATCGCTTGACGATTACCCTGTCGAGGTAGCACTCTCATCACGTCTCAGGTCCTTCCGACATGAAAAAATACCAACACAGTTGAGCGCACTGAACTCTTCCAGAAACTCGCAAAATTACTGATTGTGTCCAAAACCGCCAACTTCAGCGAATACGTCGAAAACACGTACAAGGCACTGCTCATGCCACTGATGGCCAAAACGACCCAGGAACGCACCCGAGGCGTTATTGCCAATTACCTGGTGCCAGAGTTTGGAAAGCTTGCTCTTCGAGACCTGTCACCTCTCACTCTGCAGCGGTATTTCTCCGGACTAGCAGCATCGCCCCTTGCGCATGAATCGAAAGACAAAATAAGGGACGTGCTCTCGAGCATTCTGGGTTCAGCAGTCCAGTACGGACTGCTGGTTAAGAACCCGGTCGAGGAGATCCGGATACCGGCGGACAAGCGAGGTAAACGCAGAACCAAACCGCACGTAACGCCAGAGCAGTTCGAACAGTTGGTCAACCTGGTTCCTGAGCCTTACGCAACGATGGTTTATGTGGCGGTTTGGACGGGACTCCGGGTGAGCGAATTGATCGGTCTGCGTTGGGAGGACGTAGGCACCGACTCGCTGAACGTCGATGAACGGTGCCATGCGAGTCTGAAAGTCACCACCGACGTTTACATGCAGGCAGTCGGTCCACAGAAGCGCGAGGCACAGAGCAATTTGGTCAAACTGGTGAGGCGGGGCGCGGTTTTGGAGATCAAACCCGCCTAACTGGATCAAATTGGATCATGAAGAAAAACGGCGGGTTTGTGGAAGTCTATTGTTTTGTTGGCGTCCCCGACGGGATTTGNNAACCCGTGTTACCGCCGTGAAAGGGCGATGTCCTAGGCCAGGCTAGACGACGGGGACGACTCTGAGGCAGGAGTGCCGGTGAACTTTTGATGTTAGCAGCCGCCTTAGTCAGTGTCAAAAAAAGCCTCTCCTACAAAATGCGGAACGCGGTGACTGCGCGCCTTCGATGATCCTTGGTAGTGCCCGCTCGGCGGATTCCTTCGCAGCACATTACAATGGTTAAGTGAGGCCGCTGCAGCCTCCACTCTATGTCTGATCCGTTATATCTCAACCTGTGGTTTCCAGAGTTCTCCGGTCCCGCGATGCTGCCTCACATGTTTGCCGTCTTGCAGCAGTTCCCTTTCTCGGCGCAGCGCCCCGGCATCACTTACGCCGCTGTGCAACCTGTTTCCTGGAATGAAGCCACTGTCCTGGAACGTCGCTTCTCCCCCGGCATCGCCCCGGAAGAAGCTGTCGTGGTCGCCGCCGATCTCATTCATGACGACTACGCCTACGTTTTCGATGCATATTGGGATCTTTGGACGCCCGACGAGAGCGGCCAGCAGTGGCTTCTTATTCCGAGCCTGGTCAAGTTCATTGTGCAAGGGGAAGAATTCGACGAGGGAGCTCATCAAGAGACCGGCAACATTCAGATCGATTTCGGCCTCGACTCGCTGTTCGTTCAGGAAAATGTTGAACTGACCGAAGAAACGCAGGTCAAGATTCGCGACAACGTGGCAAAGCTGGTCGAGTTTACGAAGAACGCGCAGATGAATACGCGCGCCACCTCGCGCCGCCTGTGGTCCGAATCCGAAGAGAGTCTTCCGCAGAAGCTGATAGCACGTTTGCAAAAAGTGCAGTAAGCACAGGGGAACACAGAGTCTCGGATTTACCCTGTGAGCCTCTATGCCCTCTGTGGTTCAACGACTTTATTTTGTTCTTCCACCCTCGACCTTGAGCGTCTCAGCAGCCGCGGCCTGAGCCGCCGCCAACCGCGCGGTTAGCACCCGGAACGGTGAGCAGGATACGTAGTTCAAACCGGTGCGATAGCAAAATTCGACAGACGACGGCTCGCCGCCGTGTTCTCCGCAGATTCCCACTTTCAGCGTAGGCCGTGTTTTCCGCCCGCGCTCGGTTGCCATCTTCACCAATTGTCCGACGCCTTCCTGATCTAGTGCTGCGAAGGGATCCTGCTTCAGAATGCCCTCGGCCAGATAGGTCGGGAGCACTTTGTTCACGTCGTCGCGCGAAAAGCCGAACGTAGTCTGCGTTAGATCGTTCGTACCGAACGAGAAAAACTCTGCCTCTTTGGCGATCTCATCGGCCACCAGCGCCGCGCGTGGCAACTCGATCATAGTGCCCACCATGTAGTCGACCTTCGTTCCCTTCTCTTTGAATACCTCATCAGCCACCCGACGCACGATGGCGGATTGGTTCGCCATTTCTTTCACGGTGGCCACCAGCGGAATCATGACCTCGGGAAGCACCTTGACGCCTTTCTTCGAAACCTCGACCGCCGCTTCAAAAATGGCGCGCGCCTGCATCTCCGTGATCTCGGGATATGTGATGCCGAGCCGGCATCCGCGATGTCCGAGCATGGGATTGAACTCGTGCAACTGCTCCACTCGGGCCAGGAGCGCGGACAAGAGCTTCTTCAGATCGCCGATACCTTTCGCGCCATAGTCGGAATATCTCTTCACCAGCGCTTTCTTCTCCTTCGCGTCGGCATGCGGAAGAGTGGCAATTTCCACCATCAAGTCTTCGCGACGCGGCAGGAACTCGTGTAGCGGTGGATCTAGCGTACGGATCGTAACCGGCAAACCGTCCATCGCCTTGAAGACGCCCACAAAATCGGCGCGCTGCATGGGGAGTAGTTTCTTCAGCGCGGTGCGCCGGTCCTTCTCGTTATCCGCCAGAATCATGGCGCGCATGTGGGGAATTTTCTCTTCGCCGAAGAACATATGCTCGGTGCGGCAGAGTCCGATGCCCTCCGCGCCAAACGCCCGCGCCTGAATCGCATCGCGAGGAATGTCCGCGTTGGCACGGACTTTCATTTTGCGATGCGGATCAGCCCACTGCATGAACTTCTGCAGTTCCGGATCGTCTGGAGAAGGATCCAGAGTACCCAGCTTTCCCTTGATCACTCGGCCTGTGGTGCCATCCAGCGAGATCCAGTCGCCTTCCTTGAACGTATGGCCCTTCACCCTCATCTCGCGAGCTTTTTCGTTCACGTCGATGTCGCCCGCTCCCGCGACGCAGCACTTTCCCATGCCGCGGGTCACGACCGCAGCGTGACTGGTCATGCCGCCGCGTGAAGTCAGAATGCCCTTCGCGACTTCCATGCCATGAATGTCTTCGGGAGTTGTCTCCGCGCGCACCAGAATCACCGGATTCTTTGTGGTGTCGTGCCCCGCCATCTTGACCGCTTCATCCGCGGTGAACACAATTCGCCCCACCGCCGCTCCCGGCGAGGCCGGCAATCCGGTCGCGAGCACTTCCACCTTCGTGCTCTTCTCGTCGAGACGCGGCACCAGGAAGTCATATAGTTGGTTCGGTTCGACGCGGAAAATCGCTTCTTCCTTCGTGATCAGTCCCTCTTCCACCATTTGAATCGCCACCCGCACTGCCGCCAGTCCCGTGCGCTTGCCGTTGCGGGTCTGCAGCATGTAGAGCTTGCCGTCCTGGATAGTGAACTCGAAATCCTGCATGTCCTTGTAGTGATTCTCCAGTCGTGTGGTGATTTCGCGAAGCTGGTTGTAGACGTCCGGCATGATTTTTTGGAGTTCGAGAATCGGCACCGGCGTGCGCACGCCCGAGACGACATCTTCGCCCTGGGCGTTCATCAAGAATTCGCCATAGAATTCTTTCGTGCCGATTGCGGGATTGCGCGTAAAACCCACGCCCGTGCCACTCGTATCGCCGAGATTGCCATACACCATTGCCTGTACATTCACCGCAGTGCCGAGCATGTCATCGATGTTATTGATCCGGCGATAGTGCTTGGCACGATCGTTCTGCCAGGAGCGGAACACCGCGTCGCGCGCCATCACCAATTGTTCGCGCGGATCCTGCGGGAAGTCGCGCTTGGCGTGCTTCTTGACGACCTTCTTGTACTCGGCGATCACTTCCTGCAGCGCCTTCGCGTCCAGATCGGTGTCGAGTTTGGTCTTCTTCTGCTTTTTCTTGGCGTCGAACACTTCATCGAACGCCGACTTCTCGATATCGAGCACGACGTTGCCGAACATCTGAATCAGCCGTCGGTAGGAGTCGGCGGCAAACCGCGGATTGTTGCTGCGCTTGGCCAGCGCTTCCACGCTAATGTCATTCAGCCCGAGGTTGAGAATCGTGTCCATCATCCCGGGCATGGAGAACTTCGCGCCTGAGCGCACGCTCACCAGCAGCGGATTCTCGCCCGTGCCCAGTTTCTGCCCCTGCAGCGCTTCCAATTTCGCCAGCGCTTCGTCCATCTGCCGGTCAACCTGTTTCGACGCGGCGCCGCTTCGCATGTACTCGCGGCAGGCCTCGGTCTGAATTGTGAATCCGGGAGGTACAGGGAGCCCGGCATTCGTCATCTCGGCCAGCCCCGCGCCCTTGCCGCCCAGAACGTCTTTCATCTTGCCGTTGCCGTCGGCCTTGCCGCCGCCGAAAAAGTAAACGTATTTGGTTGCGCTCTTCCTTGTTTCCTGCGCTTCAACTTCGGGGAGGGTAATCGTCGCCATATATGAGTCCTTTGTCTAGAGTCAGAATTCGTTAAGCTTTGATACGTCTGAACTCGGTGACTAACGGCTGCGTTCAAATACGCAGCCTTCACTTTTAAACCGCTCAGTCCCGGAGGGACGGCACAAGATCCTCACGCCTTCCCTTCCGTCACGATCTCGGAAAAATCCGCGATCGTGGAGAACTCTTTCAGCAAGGTCCGCAGCAATGCCAGCCGGTTCGCTCGCGCCCGCTGGTCCTCGACCATCACCATCACCTTATCGAAGAATCTGTCGACCGGCTCCCGAGCCGTAGAGAGCAGCAGCACTGCCTCCAGGTATTCTTTGCGGCTGCGATGTCCCTCAACACGTGCTCCCGTCCGTTCCATGTATGCCATTAACGTCTTTTCTTCATCGGCAGATTCCGGCAGATACTCAAATTGCGAAGCCGGCTCAATTCCTTTCTCCGCCGCTTGCTTCAGGATATTCCGCATGCGCTTGCAAGCCGCGCCAATCGCCTGGAACTCAGGCATGTGCAAAACCTGTTTCACCGCTTCGGCCCGCCGTACCGCATCGACTACATCTTCTGCGTCCGCTCCCAGCACGGCTTTCACCACATCATACGCATACCCGCACACGTCCTTCAGGTAGAACTCCAGCCGCTCACGGAAGAACGTCGTGACCAACTCGGACAATTTTTCGTCCTCAATAAACTTCTTTTCCGCTTCAGACCCCTGATATCCCGCCCGCGCGTCCCGCATGAGTTCGCCCAATCGCAACGGCAACTTCTTCTCCGCAATCACCTTCACGATCGCGTTGGCCTGCCGCCGGAGCGCAAACGGATCCTTCGATCCGCTTGGCACCAAGCCCAGCGCAAACATTCCTGCGATCGTGTCCGCCTTGTCGCCGATCGAAAGTACTGCACCCTCGATTGACCGCGGCACATCATCGTCCGTGGATTCTGGTTTGTAGTGATCGTAAACCGCGTCCGCAATCGCAAGCCGCGTCGCTTCGGGCAAAGTAGGATCCAGTTGCTGAGCCCGCGCGTACAGCCCACCCACAATTCCCTGCAGCTCCGTAAATTCTTTCACCAGTTCGGTGGTCAAGTCAGTCTTCGACAGGCAAGCCGCCTTGTGGACTACGCCAGGCCGCACCGTAATCCCGCCCTGTTTGAGGATCTCGCTAAGCCAACTGCACAACCGCTGCACGCGCTGCGTCTTGTCGAAGTAACTGCCCAGATCTTTCTGAAACGTCACGTGCTTCAGTGATTCCAAGCGCTCCAGCAGCGATTTTTTCTGATCGTTCTCCCAGAAAAACCGCGCGTCCGTGAAGCGAGCCCGCAACACTCGCTCGTTTCCGTGACGGATCAATCCATGCGGATCGCTATCGGTATTGAGCACCGCTAGAAAATGTGGCGCTAGTTTACCGTCCACATCTTCCACCGCAAAATATTTCTGGTGATCGCGCATCACCGTCACCAGCACCTCTTCGGGCAAGGCAAGGAACTGCGGATCGAAACCGCCCAGAATTGCCGACGGAAATTCCGTCAGATTCACCACTGTGTCGAGCAGCGATTTGTCTTCGCGCCAGCGTGCGCCCGGAACGGTGCGCGTCGCCGCGTCGAGCGCTTTGCAAATCTGGTGCTCGCGCTCCTCAGGTTCCACGAGAACGCGCTCGGCCTCCAGAGCTTGCTTGTACTTGGAGGCCGAGGGAATCGTGGCATTTCGACCAAGGGTACGGTGTCCTTGTGATTCGCTACCCGCTCTGATACCCGCGAATTCGACCGATACAACCTCGCTGTCCAACAGGGCAACCAGCCAGCGGACGGGACGAACAAATCGCTCCGCGCCCTTGGCACGCCAATACATCGTTTTAGGCCAATTAATATTCGACAGTTCTCGTGGCAATTCTTCAGCCAGAATCTCCTCTGCTGATCTGCCTTTACGCTTGACCTTGGCCGCGACGTATTCGCCCTTGGGCGTAACTATCGTTCCGAGTTGCGACACATCAACGTTCAGTTTTTTTGCGAAAGCCTGACCAGCTGGAGTCGGAATACCGTCCTTGAAAGCAATCTTGAAAGACGGTCCCATTATTTCCTCTTCGGCATCCGGCTGTCGAGCGGCGATGTCGGGAGCAAACACGGCCAAACGACGCGGGGTCGAGGAGGTGTGCACTTTTCGCTCACCCGGCGCGTATAGCCGCTCCCGCACCAAAAGATCCAGCACTTCAATGCCAAGCTGATCACTTGCATCGTCAATCATCCGCGCCGGAATCTCTTCGCACCCGATTTCTATTAGGAAGTCTGGCATGATCAGTCTGTCCTTATGCGTATCTCGGTTTTTCTAGGTAATTCAAACCATCTTCCTTCGGAGCTGTTGCAAGTCTGTTATCCCTTTGATGTAGGTCAACGGCCTTATTCTCTTGAGCAGTGGTCTGCTGCCCGACCCAGGCCTTCGCAATTCCCACAGCCAATGCTCGCACGCGTGCGATCACCCCGACGCGTTCCGTCACTGAAATCGCCCCACGCGCATCGAGAATGTTGAACAGGTGCGAGCATTTCAAACAAAGATCGTAAGCCGGCAACAGAGGGAACCATCGCAAGTCCTGTGGCTCGCCATCAGGCCGAGGTTTTGCGAGGATCTTAAAGTTATCAATCAGCTTCTGACATTCTTGCTCGTAGAGGCTGAAAATTGTCCACGCACTCTGAACATCAGCCTGCTCGAAGTTATAAAAAGAAAACTGCAGCTCATCGGCCAGCCGCACGTCGCCATACTTCACCACGTGTCCAGACTCCGGACCGCGCGCCCATACGATGTCGTAGATCGAATCTACATCCTGCAGAAACGCGCCAATGCGCTCGAGGCCGTACGTCAGCTCAACCGAAATCGGAAACAGGTCTACGCCGCCACACTGCTGGAAATAGGTGAACTGCGTGATCTCCAGTCCATCGAGCATGACCTGCCAGCCCACGCCCCACGCGCTCAGCGTCGGCGCTTCCCAATTATCTTCTTCGAACTTGATGTCGTGCTGGCGCAGGTCAATCCCAATCGCACCCAGAGACTCCAAATACAACTCCTGCACGTTCTCCGGCGGAGGCTTCAGGATGACCTGCAACTGCATGTGCTTGAACAGGCGGTTCGGATTCTCTCCATAACGCCCGTCCGCCGGACGCCGCGACGGCTGCACATACGCGACCTTATAAGGCTTCGGCCCCAGCACGCGCAGAAACGTCTCCGGCGCCATGGTCCCCGCCCCGACTTCAACATCGTAAGGCTGTTGCAGCACACATCCGCGCTCCGCCCAGAATGCCTGCAGGCGCAGGATGAGTTCCTGAAACGTCAGCGAGTTGGAGTTGGATGGATTCATGAACTGAAGCTGCTAGCTCCTGGCTGCTCGCTTCTACCGAGCCGAACCCGCGCCGCTACGAAGCGGTGGCAGAAGGAGCATCCTCACGGTTCCATGGAGTCCTGCAGGTTAATCAATGATTGTAACGGAAGCAGATGCGAACCGTCAGCTATCAGGCTGCCGGAGAGTGCCTGTGTGCTTCCCTCCTTCAGGATGGGGGAGAGCGCTTGATCCTCCCGCTTCACGGAACTCGGCACGTAATCTGAGCTCTATACGGACGCGGCCTCCCGTCCTGAAGAATCGGGCTGAAGTGCCACTTACCAATGGCTTGAGAACAAGACTGATAAAGACGATGTTCTCCGTCGCCCGCAATCGACTCGATTATGTGTCCTTCCACGTCCACCGCAATCCAAACCGTAAAGGTGGATCCCGAGGGCGCCGTCCCAGCTGGAAATACAGGATCGACAATGTTCGAGGCCAGTTTCCGCACTTCCTCGTTCGTCAGCGGGGCGGGCGGACCGTAAGCCCGCGTGTCGAAGTGAAAATTAAGAACGGCTTCAGCCTGCACTGGAACCCCGTCATTCAAAACTGGCTTGAACGTCCATTTCATGATCTGCCGTCGTGCCGAGTCATCAGCCCGCTCGATCGCGACGCTCAACGGAAAAACCTCGCGGACCTGTCCCGTCCGGTCCAGGGAGACATAGTAACTGGTCTCACCGGTGGCCTGACGATCTTCCAGCACCTGCGGCCAGATGATCTCTGTAGGTTGCAACGCTAAGGCCCGAAGTTCAGCTTCCGGCACAATCACGCTCCGAATCTGCTTTTCTCTGGGCGTCGGGTCCGCGATCAAGAATCGCGCTTCGTCGTGACTCTGGAGTTCTCCCAGGGTGGCAACCCGTGCCTGCAGGCACCCGGATCGATGTGGTAAATCAGCATGCGGGCCACTCTCTTGTCTTTGAACTTTTGGTAATCCATAAAGTCGACGGAGTGCCCGGCGGCACGTACAGTCTCTGTGAGTCCATAACGACCCGTCATGCACACTTTGGAATTGGGTCCGAAGCACATTTTGCCCGACTCGTCGGAAGCGCCGTTCGCTTTGGTCATCACCTGGTCGCCCGGTCTGACCGCCTCAAGTACTGGCTTGGGGTCCGCCATCGCCGTGACCAGAGTTTGAATCCCAAGGGGGAAGTAGTCCTCCGAATCCTGTTCAAAGACCTTGTCTCCGTTCACGATGAACGTCTGGGAAAACTCCTTCGACTGGATCGTCCGCCTCCACTTGTCAGGAGCTACCCAGGACATTTCGACGTCGACATGCTCATCTGGATCTCCTCTTTCGGTGATTACCGCTTGCAAATAGAATGGGGTCCCGCCTTGCTCAGTTAGTGTCGCTTGGACCACCTGCGGCGGCAAGCCACTTTGACCAGTCGCAACGGCGGCAGAGACTCCCAGCAACACCAGTGGATCGTAATCGCCCGAAGTTTTTTCATTGCGCCTCCGAAATGATACCGCTAACCGCTAGCTGGTGAATTTCTCCAGCATCCCCGCCGTTACCAGCTTTTTCTCAATATGCCGCTGCAATATTTGTATCAAGAATTTCCGCAGGTCGGCTCCTTGCGCCTTCGGCCACGGCTTCTCGGCGAAGCTCTCCACGGGAGCCCGGAACATCTGCGCCGCCAGCGTTCGCGATTCGCCGGAAATCTCGGACGATGCCAGGCGCTTGTCCTCGGGACACATCAGGCCATCGGCCAGCGCGTGAAAATAGGCGCGCCTGCCGTTCAGGCTGCGGCCGCAGACAATGCACTCCGTCAATTCAGGCAGGAAGCCGACCAGCCGCGTTAGCCACAATTCGAAATACGTGACTGGCATCCACACCTCCGGGCCCGTCAGCACATGCAGCACCGAAAGCGTCAGGCGGAAGATGGGGTCGTTGGCCTCGTGGTCGGGCAGCAGTTCGTCGAGCAATTCAGCGATGTGGCCCAGGCCTACCGCCCGCGCATAACTCACCTCCGAGGCCAGTGGAGATTCCAGCACCTCGCAAGCGTCAAGCCGCGCCAACTCCTGGCGCTCGCGGACGTCGTAAAACGCGCGCACGTAGGTCAGCGGCTCGAGAGCCCCGCCGAATCGCCGCTTCGACTTCTTGGCCGACCGCGCCACGCCATGGACTTTGCCTTCCGCGCGCGTGAACAGCGTAACCAGCAGATCGGCCTCGCGCAGCGGATAGCTGCGCAGCACAATCGCTTCAGACTCTCTCAGGGCCATGGGGTTCGAGGATTAAGGCCTAATTCTAGTGGAATGCGCTTTCAGCGTCAGCTTGCAGCCTTGAAGACGCCGGCGGCGTTCTACACTCAAATTCATCTTTCGATATACTTTCAGAACCGTGAAAAGAATTGTTCCCGTACTTCTCGTGATCTTCATCGTCGTCACACTGGGCCGCGCCGAAGAGATCTCCTTCAGCCGCGTCGCGGTGCCCGACGCAAAAGGCCGACAAATCAACGCCGTCCTGACTTTTAGCGATGACCACAAGGCCGTCGAGGTGCACCCCGCCAAGGGCACCGCCGTCAGCATCCCGTACGGTGAGATCGACAAATTCTCGTACGAGTACACCAAGAAGCACCGCATTAACGAGGAATCAGTCTTTGCGGCCGCGGTGGGAGTGGGCGCGATTGTCATGTTGACCAAGTCGAAGAGTCACTGGCTCGAAATCGACTACCACGAGGGCGACATCCCTAAGTCCTTCGTCCTGCGCATGGACAAGCATGAGTACATCCGCATTCTCGACGCGGTGAAGGCCCATACCGGCAAAGACGCGGAGATCCTGGGAAACGCGGATAAGCGATAGGAAATGGGAGTTCAGAAAAATTCCAAGCCCTCTCGAAAGCAAAAAGCGCGCGCCCCTGCGAGGACGCGCGCCAAAGAGCTAAAAGCCAAGACCCAAAAGCTGTATTACCGCCCGAAGTACTTGGCATTGCGTTCGGTGAAAGCGTTCCACTTCTCCGGCAGATCGTCGANNTTCTTGGGATGAATGCAGTCCACCGGGCACGCATCCACACATGCAGTGTCTTTGGTGCCGATGCACGGCTCAGCAATCACGTAGGTCATAAGGGTCTCAATCTCCTGAGGGTCTCTGTTTCATTTTACTACCGCGGCGGTTTTGCGACCGGACATTCTAGCAAGAATACAGGCGCCCAGTACAGAGCATGTGCGTTCTGCCCTTTTGTAAGAACTGCACAGGGAGAAGACAGGCAGCGAGAGCGTCGTAGAGATTGAATCCAGGCAATCTTTGGGGAACAAAGAAAAACGGCTGGCAGCGCCATGCTGCCAGCCGTTCACGTTTCAAGCGTACAGTCCGTTATCGGTGCCCGCCGCCGTGGGATCCGCCACCACCGTGGAAGCCGCCTCCGCCGCGGACTGCACCACCGCCGGCGTAAGCGCGTCCGGCATTACCGCGGGCGTAGCCACCGGCGTATCCACGTCCGTAACCGCCGCGGGCGTAGCCACCGGCATAGCCGCGACCATAGCCCCCAACATAGCCGCGTCCGTAACCGCCGACGTAGCCGTGCCCGTAGTACCCCGCACGACCATAGTATCCACCATGGCCCCAGCCCCAGTGATACCACGGCCCGACCCCGATAAATGCTCCGCCGACAAACCACTGCGGACCGTAGAAGCCATAAGGCGCGCAGGCATAGGGATAATAGGAGTAGTAGCCGTACGAACATAGCGGCGGGCCGCTAGCGTAGCCCGGGCCAGGGTCGGCGTAGCCTTGATCATAACTTTGGTTGGCATAGCCCTGGTTTGCATTCTGGTTTGCATTCTGGTTGGCATAGCCTTGGTTTGCATCCTGGTTGGCATAGCCCTGGTCGTTTCCGACGCCAACTCCCGCTTCAACCTGCGCCTGCGAGTAAGCAAGCGGCACCATCAAGACTGCCAGCAACGCAACATATCTCAGATAACGCATTTATGAACCCCCTTGGCTCCAGGCCTCCGAAACTCTAATCGGGTACCGGAAACCTTCTAAAGACTGTGGTTTTCGTGGGTTTCTATTACCTTTCCCACCGACCTCTTGTCTCTAGTTACTTGAACGCGGAACCAAGGGAAAAGTTGCTACCGGAGCAGTGGCTCATTTCAGCCGTCCCGGCTAAATTCAACCACTTACGAGGGGGCGGCAATCCGTACCGCGCGGGCAGCTTGCCTTGGCCGACACGCTATTTACGGCCAATAAATCCAGGTCTGAGCCGTGGCCTGGTCGTTGTTCGGGTAGCCGCCAGCCAGCAGCACGCTGCCGTCGCGAAGCCTCGTCTCCGTCATGAAATGACGCGAGTCGTTCATTTGGCCCGCCACCATGAGGAATTTCCCGCTTGGCGGATCGTAGACTTCTACTTCCTTGCTCCCGCCCGCAACCAGGAGCCGCCCGGAGGCAAGCTGCACCGCTTCATCGGGCAGCTTGAAGCGGCTGTCGTTCAAAGGCGCCGCGGCGGTGAACTTCCCCGTACGGGGATCGTAGATTTCCGCGCTGCTCATCGTTCCATGCCAGTCCCGTTCGTCGGAGCCGCCAGCTATCAGCACCCGTCCATCGGGCAGCAAACCTGCGGTATGTTTGTGACGCGGAGTATTCAGACTGCCGGTTTCGCTGAAGGTTCCGGTTTTAGGATCGTACAGCTCTGCACCAGCGATCAGCCCTCCACTGCCTCCCCCGGCAACAAGAACCCTCCCATCACTGAGCAAGGTCGCCGTGTGACCCGAGCGCGCTTGGTGCAGGGAGCCAGTCGGCTGAAATCGCAACGTGTCGGCACGAAAAATTTCTGCCGAAGCGATCGCGCCGTCGGGACTGTCATGATCTCCGCCGCCCGCCAGTAACACATTGCCGTCGGTCAGCAGAGTGGCGCTTGGCCGTGCACGCCGGGTGGTCATATTGGCGATAACGGTGAACTTGCCAGTGGCCGGGTCATACAATTCAGCGGAGTCCGTCGTACCATGGCCGATCCAACCTCCGGCGATCAGCACCTTCCCGGACCGCAGTAGCACGGCAACCTGACCCACCCGCCCGATGCTCATCTCACCCGTCAGCTGAAACTTGCCCTTCGCCGGATCGTAGAGCTCGGCGGATTTGTAGAAATCCTGGTTGCGCCGCATGCCTCCGACAATTAATACCTTCCCATCCGGCAACAGCGTTGCGGTGTGGCCGGAGCGCGGCTCGAGCATCGCCGCAGCCGAAGCGAGTGAGCCCGCGGGATTCGTCGAGGGCAGTGAAGCACGGAATGCGGTGGCGGCCAAGGCGAAGCTGAAAATGATGCAAGCGACAACAAGCAGGTGGGATCGGTTCATGACATCCTCCTCAGAGGTCAGACGCGCTACAAGAACGCCAGTAAGCAAATCAATGCAAACAACTACGCTCTAATCAGTTCCTTCTTCTCGCTGGGTTCATACTCCACGATATAACCGGCGACCGCGCTGGCCGCTACCGTCAGCGGCGAAGCCAGATACATCTGTCCCGGCCCGCTGCGGCCGGGGAAATTTCTGTTCTGGGCGCTGATCACGATTTGATCTGGGCGCGTCGAAACTCCCGGCCCGGCATTGATGCACGCTCCGCAACTGGGCTCGATTACCTGCGCACCAGACTGGTGGAAAATGTCGACGTAGCCCTTGCGCAGGCAATACTCGCGCGTCTCCTGCGATCCGAACTGAATGTAGAATTTCACTGAATCGGCCACGCGCTTTCCTTGCTTGAGCGCATCGGCGAGCACGGCGGCGTACATATCCATATCTTCATTCTTTCCCGCAGTGCAGGTGCCACCGTAAGCAATCTCGACCGGCACGGGCGTGTTCAACTCGCGCACATATTTGCCGTTTCCGGGATCGCCCGGCGTGGCCACCATCGGCGTAATCTCGGCCGCGTCGAG
>PLEA01000613.1 GCA_003136335.1 Acidobacteriaceae bacterium
AGGCACTCCCGGCGTCAGCAATTCCGCGCCTTCTTTTGTGAGCAAGTACATGTCCTCTAGAAAAAATCCCTGCCCGTCGATCGAAGCGATGGGCTCAAAATTTACCGTCATTCCCGCGGGCAGCGTTGCCGGAGGCCGGGCCGCGAGCAGGTTCGTCGCATGGATTTGCCAGAAGGGCACATTCTCGCGCTTTGACCACGCATCGATCGCGTGCTGCGCGAGAGCGCTCTTCGCGGCGTCACGGTGTCGCAGCAGTTCCGAGCACCATACCTCATAAACTTGATCGATCGTGACCCCTGCTCGCAGAGTTGCCGCACCGGCGTGATACGCGTCCACGAAAATGTTCCAGGTTTCGCGTTGATCGTCGCTGTAATGGCCTGAGACCGGAACCGTGCGCCCCAGATCCCCTTGGTAATGCTGCCACTCGCACCCCACGTCAAGACGAACTAGTTCTCCGGCTCGCATCTCCTTATTGAGATGATCGTAAAGAGCGAGAGAAAAGAATGGCCTCGGGAACACCGCGTTCTCGCCGGACATTGACCAAGGCCAGAAATCGGTCCCGTGCGCTCCTGCGTTCCAGCAGGCGCTCTCCACGACCGACTCCACGATTCGCTGCTGCACGCCAGGACGAATTGCATGCATGCCCGCCAGCAGAGCAGTCACCGTGGTTTTCGCCGCTGAACGAAGCGCGTCCAGTTCACCCGCATCCTGCAAGAACATCAGCGCATTCACGTCACGCATGACTTCCTTCACTTCGAATACAGGATATCTGTGCAGAATCCCTTGTATCCACAGCGGAGCTTCGGGAGCCTTCGCATTCAGCAGGTTGGCCGGCAGTTCGGGATATTCANNATGATCGATGCCCAGACGCTTGGCGGCATCCACCCCGGGTAGCACCTCGGACTGCAGTCCCCTTTTCTGATAGGGAGGATGGTCGGGCAGAAAAAGCCATGACTCTCCAGACTTGCCGTCGATCACCAACAGCGCGCCAATCGTGTTTTCGAGGCCGGTGAGGTAATAGAAGTAGGGATCTTGCCGGTATCCATCGCCCGCACCGTCCAGTCGCGACACGGCGTGGACAATGAGGATGCCGTCATGAAACGCACTGGCGGCGCGCTTCCGGCGTACGCTGATAGTAGCGTTGTCGGTCGCACCAACGAAAGTGGCTGCCAGCAGGAACCAGACGATGAAACGTATGTTTCGCATGGACGCACACATTATCACGGGTACTAATCAACGCGCACGGACCTCATTGATGCTAGTCCCCGAATCCCGCCATCGAATGACCGTGCACCTAGCAATCCCGCAGCGATTCCTCGCAACAGGCGAACTGGTGGAAGTCCGAAGCGGCCATAGACTACGAATGCGGCGGTAATGCCCAAAATGCCACACACAAGACCGCCCCACAAGATTCCGAGCAGAGAATAGGGTTCGTGCGCGGAGATTGCTGCCCGTAGCTGGATTCATGTGCTCCTCCGGCCGAGATTATATTCGAGCTGATCGGATTCAGACTGCGCGTCCCTGACATCGCAATCTTGAAATAAAGGGAGTCGCCTAACTCGAATGGCGCGACCTACTGCCTACTCTTACGACTTCCTCCGGTGGACCGCAACCGCGCCCGTGAGCTTGATTGGAGACCGCGTACATCCGCAACTCGTTCCGCGCCATCGACTGAAAATCGGAGGTCGGACATCCAGGACCTCTGCCTTTGCACAGCAGAGGTCGAAAGGGCGATGTCGAGGGTGCTGGCGAGGGTGCTGAAGGAGTTTCTACCCGTGTTTTCCACTGCTTTTGACTCGGCCAGATCGCCTACGCACGATGCTTCAGGCGCCCCGCAACTACCCTGGATCCATCGCACTCTCCTTGACACTCTAGGAGAGTGTTGATATCGTCTCCTAGACGGACAAGGAGAGATTGTGGGCAAGCAGATCGATCTTCTGCAAGGCACCCTGGACATGCTGATCCTCAAAGCGGTGTCGCTGGGCCCGTTGCATGGCTACGGTGTTCTACTACGCATTCAACAGATATCTGGCGAGCAATTGCAGATCCAGCAAGGGTCGCTGTACCCGGCTCTCTACCGGCTGGAGCACCAGGGCTGGATCACCAGTGAATGGGGCGAATCTGACAACAATCGCAAGGCGAAGTTCTATCGCCTGACAGCAGCCGGCAAGCGCCAATTCCAGTCGGAGACAGAAAAGTGGAACCACATGGCGTCGGTGATCGCCGGCATTCTGCGTGCGAGGCCGGAGGAAATATGAACCTTCTGACACGACTTCGTTCCTGGTTAAAGTGGGTTGTGAAGCGCCAGCGTCTCGAAACCGACCTGGAGGCGGAAGTGCGCTTCCACCTCGATAGCTATGCCGGAGACCTAGTCCGGAGTGGCGTTCCCGAGGCTGAAGCCGTGCGTCGCGCGCGCATCGAGTTCGGTGGCATCGAGTCACACAAGGATGCTATCCGCGCATCAATGGGATTGCGCTGGTGGGATGATCTGTGGGGCGACCTGCAATATGGAACGCGTGTTCTGCGGAAGAGCCCTGGGTTTACATCGATTGCCGTGGTATCGTTGGCGCTCGCCATTGGAGCCAATACATCCATCTTTTCGCTGGCAAATCAACTTCTCTATGCGCGGCTCGGTGTCCTACATCCTGAGCAGCTGCGTCTGTTGACAGTCATCGGAGACGAGCACAGTGCGGTGCATTCTTCCTGGGGAAGCAGGTACTCAGTTGCCGGTGGGGGAGCTCGCTTCGATTCGTTCACGTATCCGATCTACCAGCAATTGCGAAGAGAGAACCACGTGCTCGACGAGATCTTCGCTTTCAAGGACAACATTCAGGCAAACGCCACCATTGACGGTTCGGCGCAGGCAGTTCAGTTGGAATTGGTCTCGGGCGACTTGTATGAGCAGATGGGTGTACGAACAGTGCGTGGGCGGCCCATTCTGCCTTCCGATGACCAGGCACCCGGCACGGGCGCGGTAGCGACTATCAGCGAGGGATTGTGGGAGCGAGCATTCGCAAAAGCTACGGATGCTGTAGGAAAGGTGATTACCGTCAACATGACTCCGGTCACGGTCATTGGCGTGAATCCGCGTGCCTTTACCGGAGCGAGGAGCGTGCAGAATTCTCCCGATATATTCATGCCGCTGTCGATGATTCCGTTGGTCAAAGGCGAGTTGGGGCAGAGCGGTCCTCTGCTATCGAGCAGCAAGCTTTGGTGGGTGCAGTTGATGGCGCGGGAGAAGCCAGGCGTGTCATTGCAGCAGGCCAGGGCAGCCTTGAACGTCGCACTCAGCGCCGCGATTCACGCCACCATGACTGTGGCAAAAGACGACACGATGCCGCGATTGGAGCTTGAGGATGGCAGCAAAGGGTTGAACTTCAATGGCAAGCAGTTTGCCCAGCCGATGCATGTACTGCTGGCTGCGGTGGGGTTCGTACTCCTCATTGCCTGTGCCAATATCGCGAACCTGATGCTGGCGCGTTCGTCGGCGAGACAGAGAGAGATGGGTGTGCGCCTGGCACTTGGGGCAGGGCGCGGCCGTATTCTGCGCCAAGTTCTGACCGAGAGCCTGATGCTCGCCGCAATAGGCGGATCGGTTGGGCTTTTATTGGGCTACCTGGGACGGACCGCTCTACCGAAATTGCTACTGAATTCCTGGGAGCGCGAAGGC
>PLEA01000256.1 GCA_003136335.1 Acidobacteriaceae bacterium
CTTCTTCTGGGCTCGACTCATATGCTAATTCTCCTCAATGAAATCGGCGGATTCGGCCCGGTTGCGAAATGTTTAAAATACTCTCCAACGGGGTCAAACTCGCTGACTTCAGCGAAGCTGCCACCAAATCACTGATCGCAAGAAACCGGAACCAGGCTCAGGGACGGGCACTCAGGCACCATTCGGATGTCGGTCTCGCTGCCGAACCTGCCACCATCACTCTGACACTCTCCCCCTGTTTCTGGCCACCACTGACCGTCAAAACGGTCCACGGCTCAGGGCAGGCTCTCGGCTGTCCGGGCGGGGCGCAGCCCGCCCGCAGCGCCGAAATGCCGTCGTAGAGACGTTGCTTGCAACGTCTCTCTCCCCATCATTCGAAATGCCGCAAGCAGAATGCAGCAAGCTACGTCACTACGCCCCCCGCAAGGTAGAATAGAACTGGGTTCTGTATGCATCGCATTTACCTCGACAATAACGCCACCACTCCGGTATGGCCCGAAGTGTTTGAGGCGATGCGTCCCTATTTCGGCGAGCAATTCGGCAACGCGTCGTCCATCCACCATCACGGGCAACAGACCCGGGCGGCAGTAGAGGACGCTCGCGAAGCCATGGCCGCGTTGCTCGGCTGCCGCGCTTCGGAAATTGTTTTCACCAGCGGCGGTACGGAGGCCGACAATCTCGCCATTGCGGGACTGGTTGGCGCAGGCGACCACGTCATTACGTCGAGCATTGAACACCACGCTGTGTTGCTGGCCTGCAAGCATCTCGAAGAGATTGGCGCGGAAGTTACGGTTCTGCCGGTGGATGGCCGCAGCCTGGTCGATCCGGCCGACGTGCGCCGCGCCTTGCGCCCGAACACAAAGCTAATCTCGATTATGACGGCGAACAATGAGACCGGAGTCTTGCAGCCGGTCGAAGAAATCGGTCGTATCGCGGCCGAAGCGGGCGTTTATTTTCACACCGACGCGGTGCAGGCTGCCGGCAAAGTTGCGCTCGATGTAGGGCGAATCGGTTGCCATGCCCTCTCGATTTCCGGTCACAAGATTCACGCGCCGCAGGGCGTAGGAGCGCTCTACGTGCGAAAGGGAACTCAAATGCGGCCGCTGTTTTATGGTGGAAGGCATGAGCGCTCGCGCCGCGCCGGTACGGAAAATGTCCCGGGAATTGTGGGTCTGGGCAGGGCCGCGCAGTTGGCGAAAGAAGCTCTAGACCGCGGCGACGACAAAAAGATGGCTGCAATGCGCGACCGCCTGCAGCAGGGAATCCTTGCCCAGGTAGAGGACGGGGGAGTGAACGGCGATGACGCGACGCGCGTGCCTAACACTACGAACATTCACTTCGACTACATCGATGGCGAAGCGATGGTCATTGCTCTGGATCTGAAGGGCCTTGCGGTATCGACGGGTGCGGCCTGTTCGTCGGGTGCGATCGAGCCCTCGCACGTGCTGCTGGCTATGGGCCTGCGCCCGGATCAGGCGCGGGCGAGCATCCGCTTCAGCCTGGGCAAGCAAACGGCCGCAGAAGATATCGATCTAGCTCTGGCGCTGGTGCCAGAAGTTGTGGCGCGCCTGCGGGAGCTATCGCCGGTATACAGGAAAACGGCTGTTAGCTCTTAGCTTTTGGCTCGTTCCATATATGAGAGGATGGCTACGCGCGCAACACCAACGGCCTGCGAAATGATGCGAATATGACGCCGCGATTTAAGAGGATAGTGGAAGCCGGACTCTGGTTCGCCGCCGGATTCATCACCCACGTGGTGCTAATCTATTTTCATCATCATCCGTGAGTAACGGAACGGCTCAAGAGGCTAAAAGCCAAAAGCTGACAATGACTCCCGAGACCATAGCCGCAGCCATGTCGGGCGGTGTGGATTCTTCCACCGTCGCGGCCATGCTGCGCGCCGACGGACACAACGTCATCGGCCTCACCATGCAACTCTGGAACCAGCGCCGTCTGGCCGGGCGCGAAGGCATGCCCGAGTCCGTGCAGGGACGCTGCTGTTCGCTCGACGATGTCTACGACGCCCGCCGCGTGGCCCAGCAGATCGGCATCCCCTACTACGTGGTCAATCAAGAGGAGCGTTTCGAGCGCGACGTGATTCGTCCTTTTGTCGAAGAGTATGTTTCGGGGCGCACGCCCATCCCTTGCAGTCTGTGCAATAATCACTTGAAGTTTGATCAGCTACTCATTGTGGCCCAGCAGATTGGGGCCGAGCGCATTGCCACCGGTCACTATGCTCGCGTGGCCTTTGACGAAGCGGGAGGCCGCTGGCTCCTGAAGCGCCCCGCCGACTCGAGTAAGGACCAGACCTATTTTCTTTTCGGCCTAACGCAGGAGCAGCTCAGCCGCACCATCTTCCCACTCGGCGATATGACCAAGCCCGAAGTTCGCGAACTCGCCCGGCATCACGGCCTGGCGCTCGCGGAAAAGCCCGACTCGCAGGAGATTTGCTTCGTCCCCGGTGGCGACTACAAGCGCTTTATCGACGCCTACCTCGCCGAGCAGGGCGAGGCGTTGCCAGATACCGCCGGCGACTTGGTGACCACGAACGGCGAAGTCATCGGCGAGCACGGCGGCATTCACAACTTCACCGTCGGCCAGCGCAAGGGACTCGGCGTGGCCACCGGCTCGCCGCTCTACGTGATCCAGATCAGCGGTGCCAACAAGCAGGTAGTCGTGGGCGGGGAAGAGCATCTCTATTCGCGCACTCTGCGCACTCGCCGCGTGAACCTCATCTCCATCGACGCCCTGCGCGAGCCCATGCGCGTGACGGTGAAGATTCGCCATCGCCACGAAGCCGCGGCGGCCATGATCGAGCGCGTCGGCGACGACGAGATCCTCGCCACCTTCGATGAGCCGCAGCGCGCCATCACCCCCGGTCAAGCCGCGGTGTTCTACGACGGCGATGTCGTGGTCGGTGGCGGCTGGATCGCATAGAGCGCAGACGAGATTCGCGCCGGCACTACTTGCAACCAATACTCAAGATCGCGAGCTAGCAGAATGCTCCCCCGGCCCGAATATAATCCCCCGCATGGCATCTGCAAATCCTTCACTGCCACTTCCTCAGACTCCGACCTCCTCTATGCCGTCCTTTTGGAGTCGTCAATCAGGTCCGCTGAAGCAGGGAATCAAGACCGGACTCGCAGGCACCATCACCTACGCTATCTATGCCGTATGGCACCTCCCCCAGGGATATTGGGCGATCTTCGCTGCGCTGGTCGTGACCCAGGCCAACCTCGGCGCATCGTGGAAAGCGGCGCTTTACCGAACCATCGGCTCGACCTGCGGAGCGCTCGCCGCGGCTCTGCTCATCCCGATTCTAGGTAACGGGCCGGTGGGCGTACTCATCGTGCTTTTATTGCTGGCGACTCTATTTGGCTACCTGACCTCGCTGCACCCCGCTTTCACCGCTGCAGGATTCACCTCCGCCCTGATCCTGGTCTTCGGCGGTCAAGGAGAGCCCTGGCACATGGCGTGGCTGCGCGTGCTCTACACGATCTTGGGAGCAGTCGTCGCCTTTGGCGTAGGTGCGCTGATCTGGCCGGTTCATGCACGCGCAGGCCTGCGTTACACAATCGCCGGCATTCTAGACGGTGCCGGCGCTCTCTATCGTGCGGTCACTGCCGCCGCACTGCAGGGAATCGACAACGAGCAGCAGGTTCTCCAACTCGGGCGCCGGTTGCACGACTTGCGGCACGGCATTACGCAACAAATGGACGAAGCGAAAAGCGAGCTCGCCTTCTCCCACTTCAACCAAGGCGCTTACCAGAAATTTGTGGACATCGCAGATCAAGTTCGGCGGCGCTTGACCGCGATGGCGGAAGACAGTTCGCTCTACGTACACGCGCAGATGCAGCCCGCGCTGGTGCCCTCTTGCCCACGTTGGTCGAGAGAACCGCGCAGACTTTCGCAGCGCTGGCGGAAGCTGTGCGCAAACCGGACGAGACTTGGAAGCTGACAGACCTCGACGCAGCGATTCGCGACCTGGACGCTGACCTTGCCAAACTGCGCGAGCAACGCGCAACCATTCCTTTTGCGCTGGATCGCATGCTGCCCTTCTGGGCTCTAGTTTTCAATTTAAGGGAAGTGGCGCAGGATTTGAAGCAGTTGGAATCAACGCTGCCCGAGCTGGGATGAGCAGGTCTTATTTCGCAGTTCCTCGAGAAATGAATTCCCAGACGCTTTCAGTTTCTGTTCCAGCCGCGCCGTGCAGTCGCACTCCCCGCATGCCCAGGGCTCAGTCCCGTTCTCGTCGCGGCACTTGCGGCGGTCGTGCGCATCCTGCACCCGAGTCAGGTCGAGGTATTGTTTCCAGTAGGGCTGCTCTTCCTGCAATGGTGCGGGGCAGTAGCAGACTTCGACCCACCATGCGGTCTGGTCCGCGCACAGCCGCGCGTCCTGCATATTCCGCAGATACTCGCCTTCCGCGACCGATCCCCGGCCCAACGCCGCTTGCTCGATAGCCTCGAGCAGATCAGCCTCACAACTAGGTTTTACGCGGGCTCGAACCAGATAACGCATCGTTAGATGAACATCAGATGAACATCTCATCCTGGGGCACGGGACCGCGCTCCGCGCGGGTGCCGCCATTTCTGCGTCCGCGGCCGCCAAACAGAAACTCCAGTCCCACCGTGAGTCCCTGCATCAACCCCGATACCTGCCGAACCGGCGAAATCACCGTCCTGTGGACGATGTCAGAGGTCCGTTCCACACGGTCCAAGGTGCGGGTAAACAGTTCATCGGCCCGAATAATCTGCAGCCGAGTGCGGTCCACCACATCGTTCACGGTTGCATCCACGCGCAGCACTTGGTCGCGCACCGTGGCGGTCGACTCCTGCACCTGCTGAGCGATCGCCTCCACCTTAGGACGCAGTTCCGTCAGCATCGCCTCTGCCTGGGTGATGGTCGGCAGGACCTTGGTCTTCACTTCTTCGGCGAGCGCTTCCATTTTCGAGCTGGTCTTGCGTAAGACGACAAATATTGCAACCAGAACGCCTGCCTGCAATAGGACTGCAATCCCAGTCAAGGCGATAAACAAAGGGGTGAGATTTTCCATAAGCTTGCTCCAGCAATTCCCTTCGAATTCGGCTCAGCAGAAAACCGGACAGCAATGCCTACAAATTCTTGGGCGCAGCCGTCTCCGCCGTAGCATCCTGATAGGCCTGACGACCCGCCTCGTAGGCAGCACGGAACTGTTCCTTCTGTTGCGTAACTACATCGCGGCCTTTGTCGGCCCACTGCGACGCCTGATCGCGCGCCTCTCGCGCACGATTTTTCACATATTCGCGGCCTTCTTCGGCGCGCGCACGCAAAACTTCCCGGGTCTCATTCCCCGAACGAGGCGCATAGAGCACACCCGCCACCGCTCCCAACCCTAGTCCTGCCAGAAACCACCCCAAGCTGCTGCCGTCACGATCCGACATAGTAATTCCTCCTTAGTAAAGAGTCACTTCGATGGTACATCCTCCCTCAGGCAAATACAATTACAGGGGAATCTGTAAATTGCGCGGGACTGCACAGGGGACGCGCCGGCAGAAAGCAATTCGTCCATCGATTCCGGCCGACACAGGGCTCCAGAGTTCGGCGAGAAAGCCTTGCCTCTGCCGGCTTACTAGAGCCCAAACTTTATTTCTGCTGGGTAGGCGGAGTCGCCGGTTTGGGCGCCGGCGCGGGCTGCGTCTTCACAGGTTGCGACTTCACACCTTGCAACACTGAGGTCGGCCCCCCGCGTCTGGTAGCGTAAAGCGACAACGTGATGGAAGTAATCATGAACGCCACGGCCGACCACGTGGTGGCTCTGGAAAGCGCGCTGGCCGCGCCGCGCGGACCGAACGCCGTCTGGCTGCCCTGCCCGCCAAAAGCCGCGGAAATATCACCGCTCTTCCCGCTCTGCAGCAGAACGACCACGATGATGAAAAAACAAACCAGAATGTGGATAGTGGTGATCAGGTAAATCATAAATTTGGAACTTCCCTAATATTCAGGCGATGTTCGGGTCCGTCCGCGTCAGGGTTCTTCTCACGGAAGACAAAATCATGGTGCGGAGGGATTTGAACTACTCCATCACGTTGATAACAGGTAAGGTACTAATTTCGCATTCGGCCTAAAGGCCCAAATGCCCCACAATCCCGCTTCCATTGTACGTTTATTGTGCGGCGAACGCACTGTGATAGAGAAAACCACATCGAAGTGTTTTCTCAACCCCAGCCAGCAACAGTTTGACACCCGGCCCTCCCATCGGTCAAGGCCACCCGGCAGACGGTGGCAGACGGTAGGATCTGAGATGTGCGTTGAACAATTCAATGGTTCCGAGCAGCGGCGCGCCGAAACACTTGACGCTCTTTCCAGCCATAGCCCTGAATTTTGAGCAGCTTAGAAACTGAATTGAAGGTGCACCACTTCATGTACCTGAATTCCGGAGCAGGATCGATGATCTGTTCGGTTGCGGGTGAGGCGCCACGCGCAAAGAAGGATCAGTCGCCGTAGCAGACTATTTGCTTTGCGCGCTGCGTCATTCTACCGAACAGGAGGGAAGGCATCTCGTTTGTTATACGCAGTTTCCCATCCGGGAAAAACAGCAGGTGTTAACTAAAACCGGGATTTCCTTCGTTAGCATGGAAGGCGCCCGGCGCAACCTGCGTGCGGATATACCTGATTGGAATTTCGAACAGGTGCATAAATTAAGCGCTCGCACTGTGTCGGCTCAACCGTTGGCAAGATGGAGTTGTGGAACTGCGCGAAGTGTTGCGACTCGATCCGGACAATGCAGATGCCGCTAAGGCACTGTACATAGCAAGAGAACAAGCAAAGACACAGCCAGGAGATGTTGGCAAGCGTCCTTGAATTCTACGATCAGTGATCGATCAACCGCGGTGGGTCCAATAGAAGGTCTGGCTGTCACAGCGCATAGTCTTCGCGACAGGGAACAAACACGTCCAGCACTTCAGAGTCTTCCAGCGCCGTTGCTCGATGTTCAACATTGCCCTCCACAATGACACTGGCGCCGGTACGCAGTTCGATCGTCTTGCCGTCGACGTCGAACTGGATGCGCCCCGTCACAACATAGACAAGTTGTTCATGAGGATGGCTGTGACTTGTACCTCTCCATCCCTTCAAGAAATGATGACGAACTAACATGACGGTTATAGGCCAATACCTGGCGTTGCATTCCCGGCTCTGGCGACGACACAGTTGTGGCATTTGTGGGCGCGTAGACCACGACATTTTCTTTCATATCTCCTCTCAAAGATACCGTCAGGTGTGAGAAGAACCGAAGGCCGTCCTAATCACCGAGGCGGCCTTTTTACTTCTCTGGTCTAAATGTAAACCGTAGCGTTGGCGATATCTCAAGAGTGTCTCCCTAACCAAAACGCATCCGCGTTCTGGAATAAATCGTGGTGGGAAGCTGTTAACACTAACAGAGTGCGAATGGCCGCCAACGTCGCAGGGAACTGACTGAGTCGGGGGCTAGAGAGAACATCGGCATCGTGAGGTCCGGCTCAGAGGGACAGCTATGTTAAATATTTTACCTATTGTGGCTGGCATTGTCTTTGTCACACTGGCCGCCGCCAACGTGGTGGTAATGCTGGAGGCTTCCCAGCCCTTGCGCAAGGGAACGACGAGATCACTGTTGATCGCTGTTCACCGGGCGGGTGGGTACTTGTTTGTAATCTTGCTCTGTATCATGGCCTACAGTATGAGTCAGAGACTTGCTGGTTCGGGAATAACAGGTCATCTGCCTACGCACCTGGTTCTGCACATTGTGCTTGTGCTAGTCCTTGTGCCTCTGCTTCTGTTGAAAATATTGATCGCACGCCGCTACAAGCAAAGCCATTCGCTGCTGAAGGCACTAGGAATAGCGATTGTCGTAATTTCGTTCGTGCTTGTGTCGATCCCCGCGTTTTCGGAACTTCTTCGTTCGGCGAATCCGGGAAGCCTGGGGTTAAAGCTCGCGACAGGTTTGGTTGTTGCAGTGTGCCTGGTCCAGGGCGCATTGGTGTTTAAGAAGAGGAACCAGTCGCATGCTTCCGCGGAGTCATCGGGTATTCCGGAGATTCCTGCGCGGGCAACCCCGCTAACCAACCGCGAAAACGCGAAGGACCCAATGAATCTTCTGTTGGCACAGACCGAGCAGCAAACGCACGATACGAAGACGCTACGCTTCCAGGTCCCAAAGGGAAGGCGGTTTTGTGCTAAACCAGGGCAGTTCCTGACCTTCCAGTGGACAATTGATGGCCAACGAGTCACGCGGTCTTACACCGTTTCCTCCTCGCCGATCCACGAGAACTATGTGGAGATCACGCCCAAGCGCATAGAAAATGGATGTGTATCTGTCTTTCTCATTGAGCGCGCCAAGCCAGGCCTCAAGGTGGAAGCAAGCGGACCGTACGGCCGGTTTTACTTTGACGCGACACTCCACAAAAACATAGTTCTCATCGCCGCCGGAAGTGGGATCACACCCATGATTTCGATGCTGCGCTATATCGACGACCTTAAACTGGCTACTATGGTAACCCTCCTGTATTGTGTTCGGACCGCTGCGGACATCATTTTCCAAAACGAACTCGCGAGACTTGGAAGCTCTCTCCCCAACTTCAAGTATGCGGTGTGCCTGTCGCGACCAGACCCAACTTGGAAGGGTCACAGCGGCCGTCTTACTGAGGAATTTGTCTCCCCGCACGTGATCGATCTGGATTCATTGACTTTCTTTCTCTGTGGTCCCAAGGGATTCATGGACAACGCACGCCAGATTCTGTCCACACTCGGCGTAAACCAGGATCGGATCCTTCAGGAGAGTTTTGGGGAGAGCAAACCGCCCACAGAGTCTCGTCCACCGGAAGCCGGCACGGTCGAGACCGTCGTGTTCCTTCACTCGGAAAAGGTTTGTCAGATTTCCTCCGGGAGCACGCTGCTGGATCTGGCCGAGAAAAACGGAGTGCAGATACCGTATGGCTGCCGCCAAGGCCTATGCGGCACCTGCGCTACGCGAGTTCTGAGCGGCTCCGTTCAAATGGACGTCGAAGCCGGGCTGACGGCTGATCAGAAAAATGCTGGATATGTGCTGCCTTGCGTCAGCCGGCCCGAGGGAACGGTTGTCTTGGTGGCTTAATCTGCTGCTCCGCCGGAGAAAACTGTATACATGGAAACGAGGGTCTACATGTTCGACGCCCCCTCCTCGCTGACGAAACGCCTTAACGGAACCCGACTACTGACTGCCGTCTATCCTTCGCGAGATTGGCATCGTATCTGAAGGCCCACAGGACTTCAACACAAGGGCGATTGTTTGAAGGTAAGCGTCAGACTAAGACACGGTTGACGGGTTGAGTTCGCAACGTCAACGCGCGGAGGTCCAGGCGATCCATGCCGGTCAATGTCGGAGATATCGCGACTTCACCAGCAATTCTCAGTTAGCGAAATCGCTTTCCCTCGCCGACCAACTTACTTTGTTCCAGCGGATTACTTCCGAGTCGCCCGTTATCCACCCGGGAGTCACACCAGATGACCCCATGTATCAGCACCGCTCCCTGTTGACGACTTCTACTTTCCGAAACCCTGGCTTGGACTAGTGGATTGCGAACAGCCGATAACCGAAAGCCGGGAACCCGAACTCAACAGCCTGACCCGATGCTCTCTCGCCGTTCCGCAAATCGATGAGGGTTTCGGCGTGAAGGCCGCTAATATCGATTCTGATGTTCTGGGAGGTAGCCCAGAAATTCGCTACTACCTACACTCGCTCGGTACGATCAGACGTTGATCTTACCCCGAGCAGATGAAGATTCGTTTTCACTTGGTTTCGCCGATTTCTGAGTATGCCGGATTGCCCAACTTCTGGCGTGCCGCAAGGCTGAGTTCGGCCGCGCCCGCAAACCCGCCGCGCCAGGCCTTGATCACGTGCCCCTCCGGCGAGAGGAATAGCAGCAGCGGATCTTCCGATGTATTTCCGTCCGTAACCGGTGCCGCTACAAACGCGGCGGTGTCGAAGTCGAGATCGGAGATTGCGTTGCCCAGAGATCCTTTTCCCGAGGCGTTCTCGGGCCCCCGACGCAGCGCAATTACCGTCTCGAGTCCATTGCCATGAAACTGCTTCGCGAGACTCCTGAGGATAGTCAATTGCCTGCGGGTCGTCTCATCCAGCAAACGATCGGCGTCAAGCTTGCCTGATAGCAGGGCATACATCGTCCACTTGCCGTCCAACTGCTGATGCAACATAGCACCGTCCTCAATGCGCATCAGCGGTTTTGAAAGCAGGTCACGATAGGTTGTGTCCAACTGCTGTGTCGCGACACTGGATTCCGGCCAAAACACCAAGCCGGTATTTGTCGTAGCGACCTGACGAAAGGTGCTTCCCGCGTCCTGACCGCTTTGTGCCTGATAGTCTGCGAAGCCTTGGAACATGCGGTCCCCGTAACTCCACCTTCCGTCCAATGCGCCATCATGAGAGTAAAGACTGTACTGGTTTCCCTCGAGATGAAGCGACCGGTTGCTCGTAATCATCCATGGCGACGTCGAATAAATCCGATTGTTGTGGAAGATTCCATTCTCGCCCTGAAAAACAGCGTCGTTGAGTACTGCTGGAGCCGTCCCTGGAGGATTCCAGTAGACGGTGTTGTCCTCCACCACGAGCCCATCCAGCTTTCCGTCATTCCATGTATGCAAGAAGATGGCCCCTTGAAGCTGCGCCATTCGTGGACTGCGCGCATTGTTCAGGCACGTGTTGCCCCGCACCTCGCTGTGGTGCGTAACAAACCCAGCCGCGAAGACCGCAATGCAATATCCCTGTGTGTCGTGTCCGTAATTGTCGACGACAGAGTTATTCGTGTTGCCATAGTCGATGTCAAATGCTCCGCCATCCACACCCGGGCTGTCACTCAGGAACGCTTCATTTTGTTCCACAACGCAGTCGCGACACATCCATGTCCAGATTGCATTCGGAGTTCCCATGCTCTCCGTTGCCTGCATTCCGGTATTCCACGCCACATTCGAAGCAATTCGGCCATCGCGCACACGGAAGAGCACAATTCCGTCTCCCTGCACGTCATGCACGACGGAGTCACGAATAGTAACGTGTGTGCTCCAGGTGCTCTCAGGCGGCCACCCAAAATTGCCACCGCCTACCATGATGCCAACCCATTCCTGCGTGTTGTAGGCGGTCACGCCATCCACGAGCACATCGTCGAAGCGCTGATCGACACTCCCGGGGGAGATCACCACTAGCCCGCTCTCCTTATTCTTCATCTCCGAGCCACCGACATTGTGTACCAGCAGATTCGCCAGGTGGATGTGATGAAGGATGCCTTTGTCTCCGCTGATAAAAACGCCGAACTTATTGGCTCCAGAAAGATCCAGCGAGTCGATGTTCCAATACTCCTGGTTGAACAACTTCAGTGCTGCGTCGCTTGCAGATTCCGCAACGATCTTCGGTCGCACTCCTGTGCCGTAGGCGGTCACACGAATTGGTGCGGAATCCGATCCACTGCCCTTGGGCCACAGTATGCCGTGGCATATGCTGCCACGCTTGAAGCGCACCTCATCCCCAGCAGCGAATGTATGTCCGTTCAGTACCTCCAGGGTGGCCCAGGGTGAATCGGCGGAACGGCCATCTTTCTTCTCAGCCTCGCTGCTGCAATCTACGAAGTAGATCACTCCGCGAGGTGCGGTCTGGGCCCCCGAGGTGCATCTTGCGCAGAAGAGCAAGCAAACAAACGCAATGCCCAGCGACCTTATGTGAAGAAATGTTCTACGAGGTTGGTATGACATATCGTAGTTTGTGCTCGTCCCTCTTGAAGAACCCTGCCGGCGCAACGTTGGTGCCGTATCAAACCTAGTACTTCACCGCAAAGAGTCTGCAATCCAGGTCGACGGGGCCTTTTTCGGTTGAAGAGCAGCGGATCGTAATCGGCTCTCCTGGATGCATCGCATCGTGACGGATTTCACCTACAGCCCACGAGAGCCCACTCCAGATCATCTTGTCGTAGTTGATCTCGATAGGAATGCTCTTCCCTCCCTGTGTTGCCCGCAACACAAGAACTTTGCCCACAGGAATACCGTCGGGCGGACCGCCCGGCCAACTCCGCAGCAGGCGGCCATCTTTTCCTCGCTGCTGCAGAATGATTCTCAGATCGCCTTCCTCGGGAGGCGCGGTCGTCGCTATGACTGCGTTGCTCTCAGCAGGCTGAAACTGCGCGGTCACGGGGCGAATACTCAGTGGAATTCGTACGTCCTCTTGAATTCCCAGATCATACTTGGCGTCCGCGTAACGTCCGAATCCCACTGCAGCCATCTGTCCGGGGCCCAATTTGATTTTGTCTCCAGTCAAAACAGACTTGAACCCCGCATCACGGAAGAGAATGCGCCCGCTGGTAATCTGGGGCTGCACCCTCGATAGCAGCGGCATCTCGATATCTTCCACAGTCTGTCCTGGATTTACGATCGTAAACACGGCTCCGTCAGTATCGAAGGAGCCAAAACCATAAGGCTTGACCTCTCCTGGTATTCCACCGAAGGTCTTTGTTCGCCCCATGGCCTGCAGTGGTGCGTACATCGACTGCACCTTGGCAAACCAGCGCGCTTGCTGATCATCGAGAAACTCGAGATTGCCGTGAATGGTATTGATCCAACCACCGCGGGCCACCATCAGGAGCGACATTCCCTGCCATGCATTCGTCTTTCGGTAGTAGATGGTTCCCGTGTTGCCAATCATGAAGCCGGTCGAGTC
Organism: Acidobacteriaceae bacterium; assembly: GCA_003136335.1. The sequence goes on from PLEA01000256.1 coordinate 12,716, forward strand.
GATTCGCTCAAGCGGCAGAAAACTTCGTTCGTACTGCCGCACCATGTGGTCACTGTAGATATCCATGGAGCGCCAGAAATTCATCTCGGGAACATCCGAGGGACGCGGGTCACCGGAGTACAAGGCGTCGAACACCTCCAGCCAACGCAGATCGATCGGATGCTGAAACGGCAAAGGCGAATCGGTTGACTCGACATCGCCACCGAACCCGTTAAAGCCCTCAAGAACCACGTCAGGATTCTTCTGGCGAAACGTGCGGAGCGCCTCACGGAATGCGTTTTGATTGCGGAGGCTGATTTCCTGCGGTGTTTGCGTCTTTTCAGCATCCGGGGTCGCCGCCGCAAAATCGACAAAATCGAACTTGAACATCCGGATTCCCCGGTCATACCAGTACTGGAGAACAGTCATGAAGTCCGGCAGGAACCCACCTTCATAGAACGACATCGATCCTTTGTTCTTGTTGAGAGAATCCTGCCACTGCGGCGCGGCGTTGATCTTGACCAGCGTGTTGGTGCTGAACCACAGTCCCGGGAGAATTCCATTCCTCCGGCATTCCGCGATCCAGCGGTCTGGGCCGTCCGGCCAATTCGGCTTCCTCCACTGGCGATAGGCGCCATTCGGATCGAACCAGAACGCGTCCATCATGTAATAGTCGAAATGCACTCCGAATTGCCGCAGGCGCANNAATTCATCGTAAGCCGACCAATTGTTGTACACCCATATCGGATCGCGCAGCAGAGGCTCGCCCACACGCTGAGGATTCCACTCCTGTGCTCCCCCACAGATCGGTGCGGCCAGAACAAAACCGCCCGCCAACAGCAAGAGGAACGCGGCACGGCAGATTCGCACCGGGGTAAATGCGAACACAGAATTCTTGAAATTCTTCATATTCAAATTTGCGAAATAACCTAAGCCCGGTTCACTGCTGCCCCGTGATCCCGGGCCAATTGTCGGTGCGGAACGGCGAAGCCGGCAAGCCATCTTTGTTAAATAAATTGCACAGCGGACTGTCTGCCCACGCGTAGCGCACCGCCACTGGGCTAGTCACATCTCGGCTGGAAACTACCACCGTATCGCCGAGAATGCGAGCATTGGCCCAGTGGAACTTTCGATTCGCACCGGCGATTGCAAACCCGCGCAACTCTCCGCCATTGCTCCCTTCCAGGCCCGAACCAACGTGGGTAAAGCATAGCCGGATCTCACTTCCTTCGATTCGCATGGATTCATACAGAGGTCCCGAATATTCGATCGGCTGCCGATAGATCGTCCCCTCCGCCCACAACGCGAGCCGCTGCCCAACTTCCAACTTTCGGTGGGGATGAACATTTTTGGGATCTCCAACATCGATCGTGACTGCCAACCCGGTCCGCGGAACCTGCTTCAACGTCAGGAGCTGTGCCTCACGCAACTCGGCCCATGCCGATTCACCCGGATCGTCGGGCGTGGCCCCGTGATTGGGCAACTGCACGATCAGGAACTCCAGATCATTCTGATGCGAAGCGTCACGCCAGCTGTTGATTAGCGCGGGAAGCAGCTTGCGATACTGGTGAGCCTTGGGCGCGTTGCTTTCTCCTTGATACCAGAGCACGCCGCGGAACGCAGACGTGAGCAGGGGAGTGATCATTCCTTCGTAAAGGCCGGAGACCGGCATAGGCGCGTATCCCAGAGTTGTCAGGCTCTCGATCTTGAACCCAGAGAGTGAGTCCTGCGTAAAGGGAAGCTCAACTCCCCAGCCTTCCTGGCGGAGATCGCGGAACGACACCGTGACCGGTTGCCAGTCGGAGGACGCTTTCAGCACGGGTGTGGCGTAGTCATCGTAGTCGGTAATGGTAGGTTGGATTGATCGGAAACGAAAGGAACCGTTTCCTCGCACCCAGAACCGCAGGCCTGCATAAGAGCTGAGGTCGATCGCAGCACCGTCCAGTTTGTAGTTCGCAGTCAGAGTCGAATCTTGTGTCCCATCAAGTCGCCCGACGACGCGGGCCGCGAAACCGCCTCCTCCCCGGCCCGGGGATGCAAGCTCGAAAAGAGCACCAGGCGAGTCCGCCCAGCCATAGGAAAACGATCCGCCGGTTGAGATGCGCGCCGTTCCGTCATCAAAGTTCGCCAGCACTTTGCTAGTGGAACCGGCCGTTGCAGGGATCAGTTCGAAATCATCGAATTCGAGGTCGAGAGGGAGCGAATTGTCGGCAAACTTCTTCTCATCGGGAGTCGCGTGCTTCCAGTCTTCGAGAACAGGCGCCAAGTCCGCGTCGGCCTGCAAGGCTTCGGGAGCAACCCAATCCTCAATCGTGGTTCCAGGCCACGCGCTCTCGATGACGCCGACGGGAACATTCTGCTTACGATGGATCTCGCGTGCAAAGAAATACGCGACCGCGGAAAAGCTCTTGGCGTTGTCAGGAGTACAGATTTGCCAGCGAGCCGGAAGCGTATCTTCCTGCGGGGATAAAGCGATCTTCCTGGGCACGGTGAAAAGTCTGATCTGCGGGTAGTCCGCTTTAGGAACTTCCGCGGCAGCGCCCTCGGCACTGTCGAGGGCGAATGTCATGTTCGACTGACCGGAGGCGATCCAGACTTCTCCGATCATCACGTCTTTTATTACGATTGTTTTCTTTCCCTGAACGGTGAGCGTGAACGGCCCTCCGGCCGACAATGTGGGAAGCTGGACGCTCCAGTGGTTACGAGGATCTGTCGTCGTCGTAGCCGCATGGCCGGCCAGGCTCACGGTAATGTTTTCCCCCGCATCAGCCTTACCCCAGATATGAATTTCACGCCCGCGTTGCAAGACCACGTGATCACTGATGAAGGAGGGGAGGACAGGATCGGCCCAGCAACGCTGGCCGAATGCCAATACGCATAGACCCACCGCGACCCCCCCCGCAACTCGCCGTGGGCCGCTTCGCGCTCGGATTTGATTTAGAGCCGTTCGAAAATCATTCGATCCCATGGTTTGGATCAGTTATAAGGACTGCGCCGACTGGAGCGCAACCCCGCCAGGCGCAACAGCCTCTTGGACCTCCG
>PLEA01000536.1 GCA_003136335.1 Acidobacteriaceae bacterium
CGGTCTTCTTGTTGATGATGAGCGTCCACTTGTCCGCGGTGGGGACGGTGAAGATCGTGTAGCTGCCGGCCGGCACATCCTTCCCGCCAACGACTACATCGCTGCTGGGAATGAAGGTGGTCGCTTCGTTCGCCCCGGTGCGCCATACCTGGCCGGACGGTACGAGGTCTCCATAAATCTTGCGTCCCTTCATGCGGGGGCTGGAGTAATCCGTCTTGATGGTCTTGCCACCGCCGATATCGCACGACGCGGAAGCGGCTGGACTGGGTTTGCTTTTCTGGCAGGCGGCGAAAACAGTGAGGATAAAAATCATGCCCATGACAAAGGCCATTCGTTTCTGCATGGTCTCTCCTTTTGGATAACGGGTAGTGCTAAAAGCTTTGACGTGTGAGTAGGATTTATGTCAGCGGCCCCATTATGCGCCACGCAGCGCCGCAGTTACAATCGGGGCATGCCGGTATTCGACGAGAAGCNNGATCACCGACGCCATGGCGTTGGTCGGCCAACACGGCGTCTATTGCCAGAGCCAGCGCTGGCCCGGCAAGCCCGTCATGGATATTCAAATCATCATGAAGAGCCTGACCGATGCGAAAGAGCTAATCCAGAGCGTGATGGAAGAGTTGAAAGACAAGCGCTCCTGATTTTTTGTATCCTTGGTCAGCAGGTCGCGTCTCTAGATCCATCTCCCAGGAGGATGCTTGTGCAAGCAAAAAAGGCTGCGGTAATTCTCGCCCTCGTAATGCTGTCGATGGCTCTGACTTCAGCCATGGCACAGACCGCACTGCAAAGTGCGCAAACCACACTCACTTCCGAAGAGCGCGCATCAGCGCTGCAACAGTTTCAAACCACGCGCGACAATGTTCTCAAGTCCATTTCGGGGCTCTCGCAAAAGCAGTGGACGTTCAAACCTGCCCCGGACCGCTGGTTGGTGGCTGAGGTAGCGGAACACATCGCGGTCTCGGAATCGACCATTTACGGATTGGTGCAGAAAATGATGCAGTCCCCTGCGACGCCAGAAAAACGCGAACAGGTGGATGGCTACCAGTGGTTGCTGCTGATCTCGGCGCACAGCGCCCGCCACACCGCACAGATCGAAGAAGTGAAAGCGGACCCCAACTTCCCAAAAGAGTAGATGGAAGAGCTAATCACACAGGGCACTGGGATCCACGAAGATCCTGATCAGAAGAGGCTCCGTTAGCACTACCTCAATGTCCTGTTCTCTGCTGTTTAAGGTTTCACCGTGATCATCACCACACCGTGCGACGCCACCGTCGCTGAGAATTTGCCCGTGAACTTTCCCAGGTCCTTGTGTTGCCACAAGTCGCGTACCGAAGCGCTGATGGCATTGGGATAACCGAGATCCTCCCAGTTCGCGGAAACTTGCCGGTCGGCTCCACTGCGATTGAGCAGCGCCACGGCGCGGCTACCGTCCTTTAGCTGCTTCGCCCAAACTTCCAGGTCGCCGTTCTTCCCGACTCGTTCGCCTTGGCGTCCCAGCGAATCCTGATCCACGGCAATCACTTCCTTATTCGTGAGAATGTCGTGAATTTCCGGCCGCATGTTGCGCAGGTCATTCCCCGCGATCAGCGGCGCCGCCAGGATCGCCCACAAACTGAAATGAGAGCGATACTCCACATCCGTCATTCCCCCGTTGCCCACTTCGAGCATGTCCGGATCGTTCCAGTGCCCCGGGCCGGCGTACGACTGCAGTCCCGCTTCCTGATCTAGAATCGCCAGCACACCATTGGAACAGCAACTGCCGTCCTTCCATTTCTCCTGGCCTCCCCACTTGTCGCTGATGTCGCCCGTGCTCCGCCACAGGTTTCCGCCGACTTCTTTGCCCCACAGCCAGGGCTTGGCCGTGCCCCACTCGCAAATGCTGAGCACAATCGGACGCCCGGAAGCGTCGAGTGCCCCGCGGATGTTGGCGTACGATGCCTTCGCATCCTGCGTGGTCGTGTTGCACCAGTCATACTTTAAATAGTCAACTCCCCACGCCGCGTATTGGATGGCATCCTGATACTCATGCCCCAGGCCTCCGGGTCGCCCTGCGCAGGTCTTCGATCCCGCGTCGGAGTAGACGCCGAATTTCAGTCCGAGCGAATGAATGTAATCGCCCACCGGTTTCATGCCATGCGGAAAGTGCTGCGGGTCAACGACGATGTTGCCGCTCGTGTCGCGGCTGACCTGCCAGCAGTCGTCAATGTTCACGTACACATACCCAGCATCTTTCATGCCCGACTTCACCACGGCGTCGGCCATGCCCTTAATCAGATCCTCGCTGACATTGCAAGCAAACTTGTTCCACGAGTTCCAGCCCATCGGGGGTGTCAGCGCCAGATTCGCGGATGGAGAAGTGCTCTCTTGCGCGACAAGACTGGCGACGAGAAGCAGCACGCAGAGGAACAAGAACATGGTAGAGACCACGCGGCTCGTTTTCATGCAGACCTTTTACCAGAAGCGCCTGCAGATTGGTATCGAAAGATGGGGGTCATCCTGACGGGAGCCGTTTTTCAGGCGGACGGAGGGATCGGGCGCGTAGACGGACGCGTCCAAACGGACCCCAAAAATCAAACGTCGGACACGCCTCTTGCGCCGGTCCATTTACAATGCCGGTGAATCACCTCGGGTTGTACCCGACGGAGGATCTACATGCGCAGTCTTCGCACTTTCAGTTTTCGTAATCTGACGATGGTCGCGCTCATCAGTTGTATTTCCGCCATGATCGGCAATCCCGCCTGGGCGCAAAGTGCCACAGCGCCAGTTGGGATCTTCGAAGGTCACAGCGACGTGGGCACAGTCTTGCACGCAGGCTCCGTCGACTACGACGCTTCCAAGCAAACCTATACGATCAGTGGCAGCGGCGAAAACATGTGGTTCGCGGCGGATGCTTTGCAGTTCGCTTGGAAAAAGATTTCAGGCGACGTGACCTTGACGGCCGACATTTCTTTCCTGACGACAACTGGAAACGAGCACAAGAAAGCGGCCCTGATGCTGCGGCAAAGTCTGGATGCCGATTCGGTTTATGCGGACGTGGCCTTGCACGCAAGCGGCCTGACCTCACTGCAATTTCGCGACGAGAAGGGCGCAATCACGCGCGAGATTCAATCGAACAGCTCAGCCCCCAAGCGCCTGCGCATCGCCAAGCGCGGCGATTATGTCTACATGTCCCTGGCAGCGGACGGCGAACCCAAAATAGCTGGCGGCTGGCTGCGCATTCCCCTGCAGGGAAGTTTCTATGTCGGCCTCGGCGTGTGTTCCCACGACAAGGATGTGATGGAAAAAGCAGTCTTCTCCAACGTCGAGTTAACGCAACCTTTTCCCGCCGCGGGCGGCCAGACGACTCTCTACAGCACGCTCGAAACCATCGCGATCGCTTCCGCCGACCGCCGCGTCGTCTATCTCGCCCCAGGACGCTTCGAGGCGCCGAACTGGATGCATGACGGCAGCGCGTTTCTCTTCAATCGCGACGGCCACATCGAGCGCCTGACCGTTGGCAGCGATAAGCCCGCGACGATCGACACTGGTTCCGCAACCCGCTGCAATAACGATCACGGCATTTCGCCAGACGCCACGCAGATTGCCATCAGCGACAACTCGGAGGGCGACCACAATTCACTCGTCTATCTCGTGCCCATCGCCGGTGGCGTGCCTCGCCGCGTGACGCAGAAATCTCCGTCGTACTGGCACGGCTGGTCGCCCGACGGGAAGACACTCGCGTTTGTTGGCCAGCGCAACGGCGACTTCGATATCTATGCCATCCCTGCAGCCGGCGGCGAAGAGACGAGACTAACCACTGCCAAAGGCCTAGATGACGGCCCGGAATATTCACCGGACGGAAAATATATCTATTTCAACTCCGAGCGCACCGGCCACATGCAGATCTGGCGCATGAAGCCCGACGGCAGCGAGCAGGAGCAAGTCTTCTCCGACGATCTCAACAACTGGTTCCCGCACATCTCTCCAGACGGCCAGTGGATGGTCTTCCTCACTTACGGAGCCGACGTAACCGGCCATCCTGAAAACAAGGACGTGATGCTGCGCCGGATGTCGCTCAGCGATTCCAAAGAGAACGATAAGAAGATCACGGTGCTGGCTAAATTATTCGGTGGCCAGGGAACAATCAACGTCCCGTCGTGGTCGCCCGACAGCAAGCAAGTCGCATTCGTGAGCTACCTGCTCGTGCCAGAGGAGAGCGCGGGGAACGGCAGGTAGATGTCGGACCCATACAAACCTGACGCGTGACAGATAGGTCTTGTTGTTGACGAAAATATAGCGATTACACAACGGACTCTCATCTGACTGGTAAGACGAATTCTACCGCCCGACGCGTTCATCGAAAAACTTCGCCATCAGTTCCAGCGCCTCCCTGGTTTCAGGCAACTGGAAGTGATACCAGAAGGCGTGCGGCAGGGCCTCGAACACGATCAGGTGCGCGTCAACTCCTGTGCGCAGCAGCGCGCGATGAAACGTGGTCGTGTCACTCAACAGAATATCGCGTGTGCTGGTGACCAGCAGGCTGGGTGGCATGCCGTGCAGATCGGCGAACAGCGGCGACAGCACCGGATCTTTCCGATCCGTCTTGCCGACATATTGATCGTCGGGCAGATGATTGGGATCGATCGGCTGCATTTCGCCGGGAAGACCGTTCAGCGTAAACAACTGCCGGGAGTCGCCCACGCGGCTGAAGTCGCCGAGGCCGGAAAAAATACCGAGCGCCGCGGGAAGCGGCAGACCCAACTGTTTGAGCCGGACTGCAACTTCGGCAGTCAGAATCGCGCCCGCCGACGTTCCGAAGATTCCAATGCTGCCTGGCTTGTACGTCTTGAGCAGTTCCTTGTAGACCGCGACCACATCGTCCACTGCGGCAGGGAAGGGATTTTCCGGCGCGAGACGGTAATATACCGACACAACTTTCGTCTTGGCCAGGTTCGCGATCGGAATGCCTTCAATCAACGAGCCCGAGTCGGAATTGAATCCGCCACCGTGCAGGTTGATCAGCACGCGATTGCGATTGGCTTCGGGGATCGTGAGCGGCGCGATGATGTCCGTGCGAACTCCCGCAGTTGTCGTCTCCTCAACATTGGCGGGATAGTACTTCCGCGCTTCCCCGGAGCCAAACTTCCGCCATTCATCCGTCCGCGCGCGCCGCTCCGCCAGCGTCTGTTTTCCGCCCTTGCTCTTGGTAAGCGACGCCAGCCATTGCTGCGCCTCCGGAGTGATGGTCGCAGGCATGGGCACAACGCGTGTGATGTGAGCGGTGCCGTCCGGATCGAAGGTGGCCGTGTCCTGCTGCGGGGCTGCATTCGACTGTGCGGCCAGAGACTGGGAAAGCACGAATGCGGCAAAGAGGTGCAGCACTGGGATTTTCATCGTGACATTTGTATCAGAGGAGTGGACACAAGCCAAAAACTAACCACAGAGGACACAGGGAGCACAGAGGACTCTAAGTCGCTCTGTGAAACTCTGTGTTATCTGTGGTTCAGATTTACGTAGTTCAGTTTTACGCCAGCGTGTACTTCCCCCGCTCGATCATCTTCTGCGCGATCTGCTGCCGCAGTTCGATGGTGTTGAACGGTTCGTACTTCGCTAGCCGCCGCAGAATCGCCAGCTGCGTTCGCATTATATCGCCGTCGGCCACCGCGGCAATCACCTTCCGGGCCGCGGACTCGACTTTCTCCATTGCCTGCGACAGATAGACTCGCGTCATGGCAATCGGCAAAGCCGCGCCCCCCTCGCCTTTCGTCTGAACGATTTTCTGCGCCCGCAGCACAGCTGATTCCATGGCGTAAGTCTCAATGGTCATGTCGGCGATCGCGCCCATGATCTCCTGCTGATCCTGAATCGCCTGCATGTATTTCTGCGTGGCCACGCCCGCCGCAAACAGTCCCAGCTTTTTGGCCTGCGCCACCAATCTGCGTTCTTCCGGCAGAGCGCCTTCCAATTCTTCGGCCATCGATGGACCCGAGAGAACTTCATCCATCAGCTTCTTGATCGCTGGCATCAACGGCAACTGTCCCGTCATCGCCCGCTTCAACAGAAAGCCCGTGATGATCAGCCGGTTAATCTCGTTCGTGCCTTCGAAGATGCGATTGATGCGGGCATCGCGATATGCGCGCTCGGCGGGATACTCCTCGACGAATCCATACCCCGCGTAAATTTGCACCGTCTCGTCGACGACGTAGTCGATCATCTCCGAGCCCCACAC
>PLEA01000316.1 GCA_003136335.1 Acidobacteriaceae bacterium
GCGCCCATGGGCTGGCGCAGAAAACTGATACCGATGCCAGCGCTCGGACTGAAGAGTTGTTGCATCAATGTAGTTTGTTGCGAAGCACTGAGCTTGTTCCATATCAACCAGGCGGAAGAATCGGTCAGGGAACCGCCAAACCCATCCATCTGCTGATACTGGGTCGTGGCGTCCACTGTAACGACGGTAGCGCTGGAATTTCCGCCGGTTGCAAAGGAGACGTTCGGCTGTGCTTGCAGCAGCATCGCCCGATCACCGGTAGTTTCAACGACTTGGACGGCGGGCCCGGCGAGTACGGTTTGTGTGGTCTGGGTCGAGTTGGGGCAGCTACTCAGAAGAAGGCAAGCGGCGCATACTACCGGAAAGGGGAGAAGTCTGGCGAGCTTGCCCAGACGGACTCGAATCGCTGTTCCAAGGTCAGTTCGCAAATCTGGAAAACTCATAGCTCCGTGTTCCGACATCGCTCGCCTCTCATTGCCGGTCATTCCCTGACGTAGATGTCGCCGACAAGAATCTCATGCCGCATCATCTCCTGCATCTTCCAGAGAATCAACCTGGATATCGAAAATCAGTCTTCGGCTTCCTAACAAAGCTTGACACTATCCGGCGACGAAACTTTCTTGACAACGATTATCAGTGCGTGATTAAATCACGCCCATCCGATTGCGTGGCAGAAGGTTGCCTAAAAACAGCCGACTGTTTTTCTTTGTATACGCTCTATATTCAGTGGTCTCTCCTCCCTGCTGGAAAGACGAAAACCGTTGACTCGCTAAGCTTCTGGAGGCAGTTCCATGACGAACTTCCATCGATGGGTCCTGCCCCTCCTTCTGATTCTTGGAAGCGGGGTATGCGTTGCGCAGAGCACAAACGCCGGCGACATTCGCGGCACAGTAACCGACAGTACGGGAGCCTTGATTCCGGACGTGGCGGTCACGGTCTTGAATGTCGATACGGGCGTATCGAAGGATTATCCCACCAATCAGGACGGTCTCTACGATACGTCCTCGATCGTGACCGGAAGCTACAAGGTCACATTCACCAAGGAAGGCTTCGAGAAACTCGTGCGCGGCCCCATCACGCTGCAGGTCGGTTTCACCACGGTGAATGGTGAACTGAAGGTCGGCGCGGCGACGCAAACGGTCGAAGTAACTACGGATGTGCCCCTGCTAAAGACCGAGACCAGCGAACAGAGCACCACCCTGGAAGCGAAGTCCATGGAGCAACTTCCTCAGGTTGCAGGGGCGGCGGGAGTGAGCTGGGAAAACTTCATGATCCTGCTGCCCGGCGCTACCGGCACCCCCAACGGAAGCCAGGGATCGTCCAATCCAGGCCAGGTAGTGGCGATCAATGGCAACCTGCCTTACAGCAACATCCTGGCGGATGGAGCGTCAACCACGCTCTCGCACAGCCAGAATGCCAATCCCGCAGTCTTTGAGACTGTCTCCGAACTCCAGATCAACACCTCGTCGTTTTCGGCCCAGTATGGCGTCGGCGGAGCCATCTTCAACCAGATCACCAAGGGCGGCACCAGCCAGTTCCATGGCGCGGCCTACGACTACTTCCAGAACGACGCTTTGACGGCACAGCCCTACCTGTTCGGCGCCACGGCTCAGCCAATCCCGCATTTGCGCTACAACAACTTCGGCTTTGCCGTCGGCGGTCCGATCCTGAAGAGGAAGATGTTCTTCTTCTTCGACTACGATCAGATCATCGACCACGGCAACAATACTGCTACGAACAGCATTCCAACCACCGCTGTCCTGGCCGGAGACTTCACCGGCATGCAGAACATCTACGATCCGACCACGCAGACCATTGCGCACGATTCCAAGGGCAACCCTTACCCGGTCCGGAAGAGCTTTGCCAGTGAAAATGCTGGGAGGAACGCCATCCCCTCGACTCTGTTCGACTCATTAGCGGCAAAGGTTCAGCAGTTCTACCCGACCCCGACAAGCCATATTGGCGGAGGCTCGTTTGTCCCTCCATCGATCGGTTCGGAAGGGGAAGAACAGAATAACTTCCGCGCCAGCCTGCTGCAATCCACGCCGTATAGGAAGTTCTTCGGCCGGTTGGATTACGACGTTAAGTCGAACAACCGCATCACCATGTCCGATACGCAGAGCGACACTCCGGTCATGTACCCAAGCACCGTGTTCGCCTGCCCCGTCAGTTGCCAGAGCGGCGACGTGGACAACAACAACGCTCAGGTCACCGACGTGTGGAACATCAGCCCGCGCACCATCAACGAAGCCAGGATGGGATTCACCGATCAGTTGAACTTCTTTAAAGACCTCGCCCTGAACAAAGGTTACGCCAGCCAGCTGGGCTGGCAGTTTGCAAAGGCGGACGACTTCCCCAATGTCCAGTTCACCGGCACGTATCCCTATGCCTGGATCTCTCCCAGCTCGAACGCAGTGTATAAGGAGTTCACCTTTGATCCCTCCGATGTGGTGACCATGATTCGCGGCAGGCACATCCTTCACTTCGGCGGAGAACTCTTGACCTACCAGAACAATTCCACGGCCTGGGGCAACATCAACGCTGGCACCTTCCAGTTCTCTGGCCAGTACACCCAGCAGTGGGTAGTCGACCCCACTACCGGTGTTGCTAGCCCGAAAGCCGGAACGGGCATGGAATATGCAGACTTTCTGCTGGGCTATGCCAACAATTGGAGCGCAGCTGTTGCACCTGAGTTTGGTGCTCGGATGAAGACCCCGCAGATATTCGTACAGGACGATTGGAAGCTGCGCCCGAATCTTACACTGAATCTTGGCCTGCGCTACCAGATCAACCATGGCTGGAACGAAGTCAAGAACAATATGTCGAGCTTCGACCCAACCATCATCGATCCGGCGACCAATACGCCGGGCGCCTATTGGTTCGGCAGCACCCACGCCAACGGCCGCACTTCCATGCAAGCCAATACCTTCAACACTTGGCAGCCGCGCCTTGGCTTCGCCTGGGCACACGATCCCAAGACCACGCTTCGGGGCGGGTTTGGACTTTACTCCTATACCTGGAGCCTGGATACCTACGGCGGAAGCAATACCAACTACGGAATGGGGGCCGAAATTCTTTCGTCCGGTAGCGATGCTGACCAGACAAATGGCATCACTCCGATCACCCTTCTCGGTGGGAATGGTAACCTGATCACGCCGGTCACTGGCGGAGTCTCCTCGACACCACTGCCCTATTCAGCGGCTTCCGCGGATCCGACCCGGTTCAACGGCCAAGGAGCAGGCTACATCCAATACCACACCCCGGTCCCCAGGATCCTTGAATGGAACCTCTCGGTTCAGCGCGCGCTCACCACGGATGTTGTCGCCGAGGTTGCTTACGTGGCCAGCCACGGATCGGGCCTGAACTTCCCCACCGATTTAAACCAGGTGCCGCAGAATTTGCTGTCGTCCAACGATGCGGCCAATCGTCCCTATCCGATCTACCAGGGCATCTCCGGCAGCACAAACAACGCGATTTCCAACTACAACTCGCTGCAGGCCTCTATTACCAAGCGCATGACCAACGGCTTGAGCCTAAGCTTCAACTACGTCTGGTCGCATATGCTGGACGACCAGGATTCCTCGGGATGGGGCAGCCGCGGCGGCCCGCAGGATTACCAAATTGCAAATAATCCCGCGGCCAACTACAGCAACTCCAACTTCGATGTCCGCCATGCCTTCAAGGGATATGCGGTGTATCAACTGCCGTTCGGCAGAGGCAAGCAGTTCCTGAACGGTAACCGCTTGATGGACGAGGCGGTTGGGGGTTGGCAGATTGCCGGAACCGTTATTCTCCAGACCGGAAACCCCTTCACCGTCTACGGAAATCAGGCCAACTACTCGCTGGCAGGTCAAATGTTTCCAGACCGGAACCCTGGAGTCAGTCTGTACCCATCCAATCGCAGCATCCTCAACTGGTTTAACCCAGCGGCATTCACTGAGCCCGCTCCTGGAGTCTTCGGCAACGTGAGAAGGAATAGCCTCTATGGGCCGGGAATCAATACTTTCAATCTGTCCGCTGCCAAGGGGTTCTCGATTCCATGGAGGGAGGGGATCAAGATTGAGTTTCGCGCAGATGCGCAAAACGTCTTCAATCATCCCAGCTTTGGCACTCCGTCCAACACCAACCTTAGCGGTGCTGCTGGCGTTGGCCAGCCCTACACGGGCACAGGCCCCATCAGAGGGTTAACAGTCTACGGCCGCAACCTGCAGCTTGGGCTGCGTGTGAGCTTCTAACCCGGGCAAGTTCGGCCCCTGCAAGAGACGGCGATTCGTCGCCGTCTCTTGCTTTTTTGAGTCATACTCATGATTTACCCCACTATATCTCTGGATGGTTCAGAATGATTGCCAAGCTTGGAATTGCCTGTGCTGGGTTTGTATTGTTGCTGGGTGCTGCGTCGTGTCTCTCTCAGGCGACAGGAGACAAGCAGGAGGAGTTTGCGGCGCATATCCAGAAGGCAGACGGCTACCTCCGTGACAAGCAGCCCGCGCTGGCGATTCCGGAGTTCCAGGCCGCGGTGGCCATTGATCCTGAAAATGTGGATGCGCAGGCAAATCTGGGCGTTCTGCTGTTCTTTCAGGGAAAGGCAGCCGATTCCATTCCTCACTTTCGCGCCGCGCTGGCTGCGCGCAAAGAAGAGCGGCAGCCCGGCCTGGCGAAGATTCAAGGGTTGCTGGGAATGGCCGAGAGCCGCACGCTGGATTTTGCCGACGCGCGCAAGGATATGGAGGCGGCCTTCCCCGCGCTGCAGGAGCGGCGCTTTCAGGTACAACTTGGTCTGGAGCTTGTTGGCCTCTATACGCAAAGCGGCGACCTGGAGAAGGCCGCGCTCGTCATCGCGCAGTTGCGGAAGGCAGACCCCGATAATGCGGAGGTGCTCTATGCCGCCTATCGCACCTATTCCGATCTTGCAGGTGAGTCGATGCTCGCGCTGTCGCTGGCTGCGCCGGACTCCGCGCAAATGCATCAGTTATTGGCCCACGAAGACACCAGGCAGGGAAATACCAACGGCGCCGTCGCGCAGTATCGCAAGGCAATTGCCGTCGATCCGCATCTTCCGGGCGTTCATTTTGAATTGGCCGAACTGCTCCAGACCTCGACGGACGAAACAATAAAGAAAGAGGCCGAACAGGAATACCACGCCGCGCTGCTGGAAAATGCTGAGGATGGGAAATCGATCCTCAGGCTCGCGGAGATTGACGGCCGAAAAGGAAATATCGAGCAGTCTTATAAGGAATACACGAAAGCCGTCGAGCTGCAGCCAGCCGATGCGGAGGCAAAGCTTGGACTGGCCAAGACATTGATTGAGATGAATCAAGCGGACAAGGCGCTGCCGCTGCTTGAAGATACCGTACAACTGGAGCCCACGAATGCCACCGCGCACTACCGCCTGGCGACGCTCTATCGCAAGATGGGGCGCGTGGACGATGCGAAGCGCGAGATGGACTTCTATAAAAAATTTAAGGAGATGAAAGAGAAGTTGCTGGCACTGTATAAAGAATTGCAGGTTCAGCCCAAGGAAATTCGTGCAGACGAGCAGGATCAACCCTAGGATCGGAGTGCGGCGCATTGCTGGAGCATCGAATATGCTGACGGCTGCATTTCTCCGATCGTGCATGGCGCTTTTCATCCTCTGCATGAGTACGGCGGCGACAGCACAAATGGGAACGCCCACCCCGCTACCGCCTGCAGAGCGTAAAAAGGCGGAGGCCGAGAGTAAGGCAACCGGCGCCCTTGCCAACTATCCGCATTTGGTCGAAATCACGGATTCCACCGGCATTCATTTCGAACACTTGTCGAGTCCTGAGGGGAAATTCATTGCGGAGTCGATGAGCGGGGGAGTCGCGCTCATCGATTACGACCGCGATGGCTGGCCGGACATTTATNNAAAGCGCGGAGCGCCTTATTTCATAACAACCACGACGGTACATTCACCGATGTTACCGAGAAAGCCGGGGTAGGCTATCCCTGCTGGGCGATGGGCGCCGTGGTTGGCGACTACAACAATGACGGCTGGCCGGATTTGCTGGTGACCTGTCTGGGCGGCGTGGTGCTCTATCGCAACAACGGCGACGG
>PLEA01000068.1 GCA_003136335.1 Acidobacteriaceae bacterium
AAAATCATCAAGATGCGCTTCGGCCTGCAGGACGGTAGCGAGCACACGCTCGAAGAAGTGGGCCAGTCGTTCGCCGTCACCCGCGAACGCATTCGCCAGATCGAAGCCAAGGCCCTGCGTAAACTGCGTCATCCCTCCCGCTCCGGCAAGCTCCGCTCCCTGCTCGACGATGTGGAGAAATGATTGCGGGATCTCTTCGGGAGTGAAGCGTCTCATCTAGATTCATGAGAGGCCCGATAACTCACTGCGCAGCCCCGGCTGCAACCACCGGGAGCGGAGTGATCAGCCTCAGTTGTTCGAGAGCGGCTAGCACCTCTCGCCAGTGAGCCGCATCGCTTTTCGTATCAATCGGAGCCGAGAGATCGGAATAAAAATCCAGAATGTTGGCGCGGAGGTCCGGCGAAGTCCGATTGAACTTGCGATCGGAAAGCTGCGACAGCAACTTGGCGTAGGTGTCATCCGTGAGCGTATATTCCGCCGCCTTGGTCACGTTGCCGGTATCCAAATCACGGTTGGGAAGCCTTAGCGAGTCCATGCCCACCTGCACAAGAAAGGCCTGATATTGATCGGTTGTCGTGTTGATGCTCTTGAAATACAGGTCTTCAGTTTGAGCAGTCGGGCTCTTGAACGCCAGCCCTTTGAACGGACCAACTCTCGGCATGTATCGTAGAAGCGTTGACAGGATACGGGTGCCAACTCCGGGCTTCACGTAATCCTTGCCCCAGTCTTTTTCATAATCGGAGCGCGAAAGACGATAGAGGAATTTTCGTTTCGCGAAATTGGGAGTCTCGCGCATCAGGTCCTTCTTGTGAGTTTGCAGCGCGACCTGCGTCATCCTTGGAATCATGCGGCTGACCGCGAACCGATACGAACCTACCGCCAGATCCTCGTGGGTAAGCACATCTTTCAATTCCATTCCATACACAGCCGGAAAGACCCGCTCCAGCAAGGGCTTGGACACTTGGAATCCGATGAAGTCGTGATACTGCTGCGAGGCATAACGATTCTTCGCAACCTGCACCGTGTCGAACCCGAACTCCGTTTTCAAATGCGCCGACTTGTCCTGCGCGTACCGAACCGACTTGCCATACTTCGCGCGCAGCTTCGGATATTCGATCGCGACTGCCTGGTTCACCGCCGGGTGACCGGCGACGTCGGACGCATAGTGCGACAGAGCCCCCAGCGCGAAGGCGTACTCGTCGGCATCCTGGCTCTCGAGCAGCAACTCGCGAACGAAGTCGCCGCTACGGACGTAGTGCACCAGATCGCTGAACTCCTTGCTCCCGAATGGGTAGTAGCCGAGATCCTGGATGACGGCGCCGCCATAGGCGTAGGCATGCGCCTCCGTGATCTGATCTTTCGAAAGTCCTGGAAATCGCTTCAGCAGGAGCGGTTGGATCTGGTCAGTCCAGAGCAGGTCGACAATTTCTTCGTGGGTCAGAACGGAGTATGCCGACGATCGACTGCATGACATCAGCACGATTAGAAGAATCGTCCCGGCCCGCAAAGCGAGCAGACGCCAACTCTCGACGCCGGCGCCTTCCCACATGGACGTGTACCACATGGTTCAAATGCGCCCGAGAACCAGGAGAACGACCACAACCAGAAGAACTATCCCAAGTCCTCCGGTCGGGGCATACCCCCAGTCTCTGCTATGCGACCATCGTGGCAGCGCGCCGAAAAGTGCCAGAACTAGAATCACGATCAAGATAGTTCCAACCATGTTTCACTCCTTCTTCCCTTGTGTCAGACAGGAACATTCACCTCTTGGTGCAGCCTCTCTCTGCGCGGCACTCCAGTATTGAAAAATAGTCAGATTTGGTTATAGGCGCTCGGCCGGTTTTTTAATGATCAAAACTGCTCAATGAGAAAAGAAACAGCCGAAAGCCGGACGGTCTGTCGTAGGAGGCGGCAACGTGAGAGTCGTGGATCGCATCCCGACACGGTGAGATATCCACGATGGCGGCTGCGCCAGGCAAAGGAACGGCGCGAGTCCCAGAAAGTGGACCCGCGCCGATGATAGTTGAACTGGTTGCGCTCCACGGCAGAGCGGATGGATCCCTATGGTGTGATGCTGAGTGCAATGTTGACGCCGGGATACGACGCGTTGCACAGGTAATACGCGCCATTGATATCGACAACGTAAACATCTTGCGTGTAGAGCCAGTTGCTTGGCCATGCGCCCACGAATCCGAACGAGTAACCGCCATATTCGAAGCGGCGATTACTGTAATCGCCTTGGCTCACGCGAAACCGGTGCTCTTGTCCAAAATTGGCCTTGAAACGGTCGTCGGGAATGCGGCCGTTACCGTTACCACCGGCACGCTGCGCCTGCACTTCAGGCTTGGCCTGCTCAGGGTGTAACTCCTGCGCGTTTCTTTCTTCTGGCTTGCCGTTCTTGTCCGGCTGCGCATTCCTCTCTTCCGGTTTGGAGTTGGTCTCCTGGGCGCTTTTCTCCCCTTGCTTTACGGGCTTATCCGGCTGCGCCTTCTTCTCGTCTTGGGCCGACTTGTCCTTCTGCTCTTCCTGCTGATCCTGTTGTGCGTATAGCGGCGCAGCGATTCCAAGCGTCAACGACAGAACTGCTGTGCTCATAACTCCAATTAGTTTCATAAGTATTGCCTCCATGATTTGATTGTTTACCTTGATTCCTCTAGCGCAAGCTTCCTGTGGTTGCGTTGACCGGGCTGCCGATGGCTTCCCCGGATACGACAAGCTCCACCCTGCGGTTTTCCTGCCGCCCGGCGGCGTTACCGTTCGAAGAGACCGGCAGCGTGTTGCCGAACCCTCGAGCCGTTACCGAATTCCCCAAGACTCCTTGTCGCACAAGATAGTCCCGCACGGATCCGGCACGATTCTCCGAAAGCGTTTGATTCATTGCATCGCCGCCGACATTGTCCGTGTAGCCGCCGACTTCGATGTTGAGTCCCGGGTAAGCGAGCAGGATTCCGGCGACTTTCGCAAGCTTCTCCCGTGCGCCCGGTTTTAGTGAATACCTTCCGGTGTCGAACAGGACATCCGACATGCTGACGATGAGCCCGCGCGCGCTGTCACGAGTCTGCAGAATCGAATTCAATTGTTCCGTCAATTTCGTACGCATCGCGGCTTTGTCAGCGTCCGCTTGTTGTGCGCTTTGCTGGGCTCGCTGTGCGGTTAGACGGGATTGGTCGGCGTCAGCTTGCGCCGCGGAGAGTGCCGTGGCTGAAGCTGCCTGGTTATCGGCCATATCGGATCTGGCTCTAGCGGTTGCAGATTGGGCGTCGGTGGCGTCGTTCCGGGCTTGGAGGCTCGCCGATTGTGCATTGGCGGCGTCGGTTCGGGCCTGAACGATCGCCGATTGTGCATTGGCGTTGTCGGCTTGGGCCTGGAGCGTCGCTGATTGGGCGTTAGCCGTATCGGCTCGAGCTTGGACGGCGACCGCTTGTGCATTAGCGGCGTCGGCCCGAGACCTGTCAGCATCCGACTCTGCCTGGTGTTTGGCCATCTCGGCTCGAGCTTGATCGGACTGGGCCTGTTCTTTCTGCCGGGTTGCATCGTCGGCCTGCGCTTGCGATTGGGAAAGTGAGTCCGCAGAAGCCTGGCGTTCGTTGTCCAGGCGTTCCTCGTCCATTTTCTTGACAGCGATTTCGCGCGCGTCTTCCGCCGTCTGTACGGCCTCGCGGGACAGCGCAATCAGAGGCTTTCTCGCCATGTGTCTCTGCGTCGCATCTGCGTCCACCTCGTCCATTAACTTGACCGCGTGCCGATAGCTGTCGGTCGCGTATCGCTCGGCTCCTTCGGACTGCGCGATGCGCAAGGCGTTGCGCGCTTCGAAGAATTCCAACGGCAGCTTTAAATTCATGATCACAGGATCGAACTTGTATCCCGTGGGAATGTAGCCGCCTCGCTCCATCAGTTCATACTTCGCATTCACGGCCTCGGTCGTTCCCTTGGTGTCGATGCGAACCACGTTCTCCAGTACGACGACGTTGCTGGGTTGGCGCACGGCATAATAAGGTTCCGCGGTCACGATCAGGGCGAAGGCCTGAAGGTCCGTGGTCACGTTCAGCTTGCTTTTGGTGCCACCTACCAGAACCTCGCCAAGGTTGGCTGCCCGGCCCTCGGGCGAAATCGCCCATAAAATGTAAGTTAAGTACTCATTGCCGAAGCTGGTTGGCTTCTGCAGGCCGGCAAATTCCGCCTCGATCGCGATGGATCCACGCCTGCTATTCACCTTCGCCTCGCCGCTGGCGGCTGGCATCAGGTCGGTGCCGGCGAAATCCAACTTCGTTGCTCCGCTGCGGTGCTGGTAGTTGACCGCTTGCACGTTGCGGCTGATTACATTCACCCGGAACGTGAATGTTTGCGTCGCGGGATCGACTGTCGCTGTGGTTTGGGCAGCGGCCTGAGCCAGTGCGGCCAAGCTCAGTACGATTGGGAGGACTAACAACAGTTGCTTTTTCAATGCTTCTCCTCTGGCAGCTGCCTGCCGTTGCCTGCTTGATTCGATCAGATCTCCCGGGTATTGCACCGGGGTCTAAACTCATCCTTTTCCAACGTGGATGCTGGATATCGAATGAAACAATCCAAAAACATTGAGCAACCACAAAACCACGGCAATCACCACCACGCCATTCAAGATCGACTTGATGGAGCTCTGCATGGGAATAAAGCGATTCACCAACCACAACAGCACACCCACCACAATCAGAACTTCGAGTAATTGAATTAACGGCATAATCTTTGACCTTTCCGGTCTTGCGGACGGACGCAACCTGGATGCGTCATCTATTCCTGGCTTCGGGAACTGTTTGGGCCGAATCGTGATTCCGCAGGCTTCAGCGGACACACGAGCGAAGAATGCCAATGCACCGAATGTTGTCGCATGCCCTTGCTTGCGCTGACTCCTGCGACCTAAAGAATTTTGGAGCTACGAACTGGCGGTCGTCACCCTTCTTTGCACACTCAGGCTACTGACCACAATGACACCGGCAGGATTGATTGTCTGAGCAACATAGCTCAGATTTGACAATTGTAGAGACGTTGCGTCACCGCGGGCAGAGGCGCAGCCAACTCCGTGNNGCAACCGCTAGGCCGCTTTCGGAACATGAGCGGCCGGCAATTCAAATTCTTTTCCGCAATCGCAGCAGACTTTGTAGGTCCGACCTTTGATGGTGAACACGCGGCTCATGTGTCGGTGACTACAGCCAACCCGAACTGGAACATCAAACGCATGAGGATTCATGGGAGCCAGCGCGGAGACGCTCGTTTCAAGGATGAATATCCGTTTCGATAGCATTGAATCGCAACCGGCAAGCGCGCATTCCTGCCGCATTTTTTCGGGGCATGCGCGTTCCGAGCCAGTTAGGTGTGGGTTACACCTACAAAACTGGTCAAAAGTGACCAGATTGGCAGGCAAGAAATGCACTACTGTTGCATGTAGCTCTTGGTCGCATTATCGGCGCGGAGTCCCTTTCGCGCGCGCTTGCGACGGGCCGTTCGATAACGGCTCTTCAAATAACGGCTCTTCAAATTTTTGAACTTAATCCTTCGGAGAGGCTTCCTANNCGGGCTTCCCCCCAAACTCAGCAAAGACAAAAAAACCATCACCATCACCTTTGCCGAGCGCGGAGCGATCCGCAGCAAGCTTCGCAAGGCCTAAGAGTAGATCCGATCGGTTCTGCCAACCTGCGCGGTCGGATCATTGACTGTCACGATGAATAAGGTTAGGGTCGAGAAAGAGTGACCATCGCTTGTCTCTCGTTCAGATCCTCTGAGCTAAGTCAGCCCAT
>PLEA01000031.1 GCA_003136335.1 Acidobacteriaceae bacterium
CGCACCGCCGAGCAGATCAAGATGGAAATCGGTTCCGCGCACCAGCTCGACAAGCCGATGACCATGGAGATTAAGGGCCGCAACTTGATTGAAGGCGTGCCCAAAACGATTACGGTCGATGACGGCGAAATCCGCGAGGCGCTGAGCGAGTGCGTTTCAACTATTATGAACGCGATCCGCGTGGCACTGGAGCGGACGCCTCCTGAACTTTCGGCCGACATCAGCGACCGTGGCATCGTGCTTACCGGCGGCGGCGCGCTGCTCAAGAACCTCGACAAACGTATCCGCGAGGAAACCGGGCTGCCCGTTTCGATCGCCGACGACCCGCTGTGCAGCGTGGTGCTGGGCACCGGCAAGATGCTTAGCGATTTCAAGCTGCTGAGAAAAATCTCGATCGAGTAGTAAGACAGTTGCCAATAGCCAGTTGCCGGTTGCCAGTTCAAACCCAGCTGACTACGGCCCACTCGACCGACCACCAAACCATCAGGACTGGCAACTGACAGCAACTGACTACCGGCAACTGTTTTATGGAATCTGTCCTCGGCCGTTACCGAAACCTGATCATTCTTGTGGGAGTGTTGTTTCTACAAGTGCTCGGGTTGGCGATGCAGGTCAAAAAAAGCGGCAACGATGAGGAAAAAACGCGCCTGATCCGCATTTGGGCGGTGGATGCGGTTACCCCGTGCGAGCGCGCTCTGGTCTGGGTGCAGAACGGCAGCGGGAATCTCTGGCACAACTACTTTTATCTGCGCGGAGTGCGCGCCGAGAACCGGCAGCTCAAGGATGAGATTGAGCAAATGCGGCTGCAACAAGTTCGCCTCGCCGACGACGCCGCCCAGGCGCGGCGTCTTCAAACCCTGCTAGCCTTCAAAGAACAGTTCATTTCCCGCACCGTAGCCGCCCAGGTGATCGGTTCCAGCGGCAGCGACCACTCCCGCATCGTCTATATCGATAAAGGAGAGAATGCGGGCATCAAACGCGACATGGCTGTAATGACGTCCGACGGAATTGTGGGCAAGGTGCTGCTGGCCTATCCCTCCGTCGCGCAAGTGTTGCTGATCAGCGATGAAAGCAGCGGAGTGGGCGCCCTGCTGGAGAAGACGCGACTGCAAGGAGTGCTACGCGGCACGGCGAATGGCGAGGTTGTGCTCGAACGAGTGATGAGCGATGAGCAAGTTCCGGTCGGCGAGACCGTGCTGACCAGCGGCGGGGACCAGATTTTCCCCAAGGGGTTGCCCGTTGGAACGGTGACTAGGGTGGGAAGCGGCAGGGATTTGTTTCTGAATATCAAAATCAAGACCGCCGCCGACCTGAGCAAACTGGAAGAAGTGCTGGTCCTGGTCGAGAAACAGGAACGGCAGGCTACCGCGGAAGATGAGGTTCACATGCGCGCCTCGGATATTCTGGCGCAACGTTTGCCGTCGGTGCCCGATAAGTCCGCCGCAGTTGCGAATTCCGCGGCCGTTGCTGCGGGGAGTAGCGGAGCCAGCACGACGGCAATGCAACCCAAGTCCGAAGTGAAGCAGGGCGGAATCGTGACGAAGTCGCAGGGTTTGGCAGCTTCGGCCAAGGCAGCGAGCACCGCCAAAACCGCGGGGACGGGGTCGCCTGCCACCGCGACTCCGAAGGCTGCCAGGAACCCAGCTGGCGCAAGCGGTGTTCCCATCACCTTACTGCCGGAGCAGCCAATCCAGCCGGCGGGCTCGCCTTCCGCCGCGCCAAGGACAACTGATGCCAGCGCCCCGACTACGGGAGCGGAACCGGACGGTTCCCAGAGCAATCCGCCCAGCGCTGAGACCAAGCCGGTCAAGCCATCCACGCCACCGCAGGCCAATCCGCAGCCGCCGGGCGACGAGAATAACCCACAATAGCGTGCACATCACCTACACATCCGGAGAGCAGGTTGAGGTCTACCGATTCAGTATCCCGGTCACGATCG
The DNA here is from genome assembly GCA_003136335.1 of Acidobacteriaceae bacterium. The sequence goes on from PLEA01000031.1 coordinate 1,940, forward strand.
GCATTCCCTTGTTGGCGCTCTTTGCCCAGGCGTTTGTGCCGCTGCGGTTTCCCCGTTTCGCGGTTTACATCGACCTGCCGCTGCTGGTTACGATTTTTTTTGCCATGGCGCGTCGCAGTCCGATTTCGGGGTTGCTCACCGGAGCCGTCATTGGCCTGGCGCAGGACATGCTGGGGCACAATCCGATCGGAATCTACGGAATCGCCAAGACCGTGGTGGGGTACGGAGCATCGTCACTGGGTGTGAAGCTCGACGTGGAAAACGCCGGCGCCCGCTTTCTCGTCACGCTGGGGTTTTATCTGTTGCATGCTGCCGTCTACTTCACCGTAGCCCGTGGACTGGTCAACATGACCCAAACCTGGAGTTGGCCCCGCGGCATTTTGGCCGGCTTGGCGAACGCTTTCCTGGGAGTGGTGCTGTACTTCGTGCTCGATAAGTTTAAGCAGAGAACCTGAGAGGCCGTCGTTGGTCGCTGGTCGTTCGTCGTTGGGCAGTCGGACAAGGCTAGTGGCTATGAGTCATGACCTCGGTCACCTCATTCAATAGCCCCGTGAATTCGTTCCGGCTTACAATAAAAACAACACACGAAGCCAACGACCAACGACCAACGACCAAGGACTGAAGCGATGTTCGGCCGCGACGACAAAGTTTCCGCGATCCGCCTTACGGCGGCGCAATACATGATCCTCGGCATCTTTCTGGTGCTCGCCTACGGGCTGTGGCGCCTGCAGGTGATGCAGAGCGATTTCTACTCGCTGGCTGCGGAAAAAAATCGCATTCGCAACGTGCCCGTGCTAGCGCCTCGCGGCAGGATCCTCGATCGCCAAGGGCGCACGATTGTCGACAACTATCCGTCGTTTTCCGCGTTGCTGCTGCGCGATTCGTCACGCGACTTGGAAGGGGACGCGGATTTGATTGCGCAAGGGCTGCACCTTGATCCCAACGAGGTGCGGGCGCGCATACGGCATTTTGCGTCCCTGCCGCAATACCAGCCGATTTTCCTGAAGGAAGACATCACTCCCGGCGAGTTGCAGTTCATTGAAGCGCACCGCAACGAGTTGCCGGAGTTGGATACCATCATGGCGCACCGCCGCCTCTATCCCCGCAACGGGTTCATGGCGCACTTGATCGGCTACGTCGGCGAAGTCAGCGAAGACATGCTGAACGATCCGCGCTACGCCGCGTGCAACGCGGGGGACGTGGTCGGCATTTCCGGAGTGGAACGCCAGTACAACACGCTGCTCATGGGCCAGAACGGATCGCGCCAGGCTCTGGTCGACAGTCACGGACGCGAAGTCGGACGGCTGGGAGAGACCGATGCCGTGCCCGGCAAACAACTTCGGCTGACGGTGGACATCGATTTGCAGATTGCCGCGGAAGAGGCGCTGGCGGGGAAGAATGGAGCCATCGTGGCCATGGATCCGCGCACCGGCGAAATCCTCGCCATGGTCAGCGGGCCCACATTTGATCCCAATGATTTCGCCGTACACGTGTCGCGCGATCAATGGAACAAGCTGGTCACCGACCC
>PLEA01000434.1 GCA_003136335.1 Acidobacteriaceae bacterium
TGCTCGATTCGGAGACTCCCGCGCAGCGTTCCGCCGGCAACCAGATCCTCGGGTAGATTGCTTTTTGCCCTCTGCGCCAGCATCGCCACCGCGCTCGCGGGCAGGTTCTCCGCGTTGAGCACGAGACCATAGTCTTGACTTCCGGGAAGGCCCATGTTCCCCGTCAACGTGAGGAGCCCACTTCCCACTGGAGAGCTGCATAGAAGCTCATGAAACGCGTGATCGAGCGAAGTGTATTCCCCGGTGCAGTGGGCGGCCAGGCGCAAGGCTTTGCCGGTCGCAATGTCGTACCGCCGAAAATCCTGAAGCGAACCGTTGCTGGTAATCTGCAGCTCCGCCGGAGTTCCCGCCAGCGTCACATCGAGTAGAACTTCTCCTCGCCAGCCTTGGTCGTTCCCGGTGAAGAATTTCGTGAACTGCCCGAGTTGCGCGCGGTTCCACTCCAGGCTGAGATGCAGCGGCGTATCGCGCAGAGCGTCGGCACGCTGCCAGGTGCCGCTCAGTTGCAGAAGGCCCATATCGTTCAAATTCAAGTCGGTGCGGAAGGGTTGCGCCTTCAACCGCACGCCCCAGCTATTCTCCGAATCCTGCCACAAGGAAAAATCCGCGTTGGTCAGGGCATAAGGTTTTTTCTCTGGACCGCTTTTGAAATTGATTCGGGCCGAGGTGGCTTGAATGTAAGGAAATCCGGGACGGGGTTCGGACTTCGCTTTTCCCGTCGGCGCCAGCGGGATGTGTGCGGTGCGTTCGAGCAGTGCTTCCAGGTTCCAGCGTCCGCTCTCCGCGTGTACCAGATTCAGACTGGGCTCAGTCAGGTCCAAGCGCGCGATTTCCATGCGCCCGCGGAGCAAGGAAATCAAACGAAGATCCGCCGTCACTTCGCTGGCCCGCAGCATGGGTTCGGCTCCGAACGCCGGATCGTCGTATACCACCAGGTTTTCGAGATCGAATCCAGGGCGCGGCAGCAATCGCAAGTGAACCGAACCGATGTCCACGGGACGGCCGAGTGCCGAACTGATGGAGGAAATAATGCGCAATTTCAAATGGGAGGCGCCGGGGCGGAGAAGAAAAAGCAGCAGCAGGATCAATGCTGCCGCCACAACCAATCGCCGCTTGGAGGAGAGGAGCTTCACCGCAGCCTTACTGGAGCTTCGACGGACCTCATCTTCATCTTACGAACTGGAGCGTACGCTTCCATCGAGTCTCATCGAAAAAATGCAGGACAACCTTGCCCAGAAACAAAACGCGATCCCCCCAAGCGGTCTTGCGATATTGATCGTCCGGCGTCTCAAACGACCAATAGATAAACATGGGACGCCCGATGATGTTTTCCTTGGGAATGAATCCCCAGTAGCGGCTGTCGAGGCTCACGCCGCGATGGTCGCCCATGGCAAAGTAGTGGTTCGGCGGAACTACGATGTCGTCGCCGTGGATATAGGACTGCAAATCCACCATCCAGTTGGGAAATACATTGGGATCATCGTTGGGGGCCACCGAGGGAAAATCATTCCGGTAAGGATCGGTCGTGTCCCGGTCGTGGTCTACATAAAGTTCGTCCAAGGCCTCGCCGTTGCGATACACGACGCCGTTCCGGAGGTGGATGCGGTCTCCGGGTAGCCCGATAATTCTTTTCACTACGTAAAGGCCCGGCTCCGCCGGGGACAGAAATACCACGATGTCTCGAAAACGCACGTCCCGATAGGGAAGCAGCGGTCCCACCCATGAACTACGGGGGGCGAATTGGATGCGGTTCACGAAAACGTGGTCGCCGATGAGCAGCGTGTTCTCCATCGAACTGGATGGAATCTCAAACGCCTGAACCACGAAGGTGATGATGAATAGCCCGGTGACCAACACGGCGGCCAGCGAGGAGAGAAACTCGATTGTAGATTCCTTGGGCTTCTCTTCCGTGACGTCGTCTTCTACGATTACTTCCTTCTTCGGCAATTTTTTTTCTGTAATCACTTTAAGTTTGCAGCTGAACTGAATCTCGGGGCCAGATTCGCCCGCCGGTGGACGTACTCAGTGTACCAGCCGGAGGGTGCGATTCCAGCGCGTGATCTGAAAGATGTGAGTGATCGCATAGGCCAGGTGATGCAGCCTGCCTTGGATGGAAGCCGAGGGATTCCTATCCCAGTCCCGCACCGACCAGTAAATGACCAGCGGTTTTCCGATAATATTCTCCCGCGGCACGAACCCCCAATAGCGGCTGTCCTGGCTGTCGTCGCGGTTGTCGCCCAGCACGAAGTAGTGGCCTTGCGGAACAATCAACTGGCCGTCGTCCACCAGTTTCCGCATCTCCAACCACCACTTGCCTTCCAAGCCAAAGGCTGGGATGTCGGTGCGCGGGAAATTATCGCGAAACATATTATTGGGCGGTTCCAGAAATCGCACGTAGGGTTCGTCCAGAGGCCTGCCGTTGATCCAGACCTTCTTGTTCACCAAACGCAGGTGGTCTCCCGGAACTCCGATCACGCGCTTCACAAAGTGCTGTGTCGGGTCCACCGGATAGTGAAACACGATGATATCTCCGCGCGCGATCTTCTCGTACGGCATCAGGTGGTCGCCCAGCCCGTGTCCCCCATAACAGAGCTTGTTCACCAGCAGGTAATCGCCGACCAGCAGCGTATTCTCCATGGATTCGGAAGGAATCTGGAAGGCCTGCACAATGAAGGTGATCACGAAGATGGCAATTACCACCGTACCCAGCAACGACTGCAGCGAGCTGATCAGGTCGGCGCCGAGCGTGGTTACAACGCGGCGGTGCGCTGCAGCGACAGGGAGGTTCGGCGATGCGACATTAACGCCTGGCGAAACGATAGGCCTGTCAGGCGCAACCAGAGGGCGGTCTGGCGAAGCAATGGGCTGGTTTGACAAATCCATGAAGTCTACTTATGCATCGTCTACTTATCGATCGACTGCGAGGCTCGCGCAGCCGCTTTCGCTTCCACGGCTTTCGGGCGGGAAGCCAGGAACGTCAGTAGTTGCCGGGCAGCATCCTGCTCTGCGGTTTTCTTCGTCGTACCCTGAGCGCGTCCCACAAACTCTGCGTCTTTGCCGTTCTTCGTGTGTAGACGGGCCTCGACCGTAAAGGTCTTGCTGTGCTCCGGACCCGCCTCCTCCACCAGAACGTACGTGGGTTGGGGCAGACCCAGGCTCTGCACCGCTTCCTGCAAAGCGGATTTAAAATCCGTAACCGGCAGCGTGCCGCCTCCACGCTCCATGCGCTCCAGTTCCGGCGCAATCACATTGAGCAGAACAAAATCGCGCGCGACGTCCAGCCCGCCATCCAGATAAATCGCCGCCAGAATTGCCTCGAGCGCGTCCACCAGCAACGCGGTCTTGCCCCGCCCCCCGCTTTTTTCCTCGCCTCGCCCGAGCCGCAGGTAGTGGCCCAATTCCAGTTGCTGCGCCACTCGAATCAAATGCCGCTCACTGACCAGGTGCGCGCGCAACTTCGAAAGCTCCCCTTCCCGAAATTGTGGGAAGCGTTGGAACAGTTCTTCGCTCGTGACGAGCTGCAGCACCGCATCTCCCAGAAATTCCAGCTGCTCGTTGTCGCTGACCTTGTACTTACTCTCGCCCGCCTGTTGTGCTTCCTGTTCCCGCGCCTGCGAACTGTGCGTGACCGCCTGCTCAATGACGGCGCGCCGCCGGAAATGGTAGCCCAGCCCCTGCTCCAGCGCCGTGATTTCCCGTTCCTTCATACAAAGGCGTAGTGGACGAAAATATCCGAGCCGTTCGCAATCTAGTTCTTCGGGGGCGTCGCGGTCGGCCCCGGCGCCGTGCCCACGCTCAGCTTGGTGAGGCGATCTTTTTCATCGCGTGCTGCTTTGCCAGCACCCGAGTCTGGCCGGTCCTTGGTAAGTTCCACGGCCTGATCGGCNNCTTGTTCTGCATGTCGAGCGCGACCGCCAATCGCAGTACCGCAATGGAGTCCACTTGCTGCGGAAATGCGTCGATCGACTTCCGTAGACTGGTCTCCGCATCCGGCCAGTTCTTGGCGTCGGACGACAGCTTTCCCAAAACGGCATAGGCCTCTGATCGCAAGAAGGCTTTATACGCAGTCAACTGTTCCGGTGGATAACCTGAAGTCGGAATGTCGGTTTCGACCGTCAGCAACGCCCGCTCGGCGTCTTTTCTGGCTTCGGCAAGCCGCTGGTCGCGATCCAGATCCGTGTCGCGCGTTCGTTCCGCCATCACTTGGGCAACGCCCACCAGTGCTTCGGGATCGTCAGGGTCAATCGCCAGGACCTTCTTGCCCATCTCCAACATCTTGTCGGCATTGTTGGCCAGCTGATAGCGCTGCATGGCCGACCGGTAGAGCAAGGGTCGCAACTCGCTGTCTGGATATTTCACAGCGAAGTCGTCCGACGCCTTTTCGAGCGCGGGCGCATCGGTCAACGCCGCAGCCGTCTTGTAGGCGGCGAATTCCTCTTGACTGTTCGCTTTGGGTGGACGCTTCCCCGCGGGCGCGGCCGCTTGTCCCGCAGGTCGCGCGGGCTGCGCAGCCTGCCCTGCCGGCGGATTCTGCGCCGCCGTTTTGTCGGTACTCTGACCGAAACTCCAGGCGCACATTCCCAACACTGCGCCCAGCACTGCGATCATGATCGCTGCTCGCTTCATGCCTTCTCCTCAAACTCCAACTTTTCTGATTTCAAATCGACCCGCGAAGTCTACAACCGTGCATTCTATCGTAGCCACGTAGAACCTCAGCCGAGTTTACTGAGGGTTGACAGCTGACGGCTGATCTCTGATTGCGCCTCACTGCGGCTTCGCCGGAGGCTCGTACGCCTGTTGCAGTCCGCGCTCCGCGGCCGCCTTTACCTCCGGCAGTTCGCCCCCCACCGTCAAGGCCGCGCGATATTCGTTCATCGCCGCCTCCCGATCCTCTTTCATATCCAGAATCCTGCCCAGGTAGACGTGCGACCACGCGACCACCTTGGGATCTTTGGTGGCCTGGATCGCCTTCTGAAAATTCTCCAGCGCCCCTTCGCGATTCTTGTTGGCGACTGCTACTTGCGCCAGGATGAACAGCGCCCGCCCCTGATCCCCGATCTTCCTGTCCAAAGCCTGCTGCGCCAAGTCCTGAGCGCCCTTGGGATCGTTCGCCGCGAGTCTTTTTTCGGCCGTGACCAGCATGCGCCGGTCCTCCATGCGCGACAGTTGCACCAACTCCGGCGCGGAGACGCTGGCAAACTGCACCTCGTTCGCCGC
>PLEA01000609.1 GCA_003136335.1 Acidobacteriaceae bacterium
CCATCGCAGGGGTCACACGGATGGTCTGGTGGACTGCGTAACCTGAGGCGGGTTACGGTCGTGCCCCCAACATCGGAGCCATTCCCAAAAGCTAGACATGGGCGGAGACTGCATTCATCAGTCCACGGCAAGCAGGAGAACAAACCATGTTCAGCCTAAGGGAAATTGAGGACGGTAAGTTTATCTATCGTTGCCATGCGTGCGGCTTGGAATCTGAAATTATGACGACAGAGCAGGCAATTGTCTATTCCCGATCGCACCAATGCCAGCCGAAACCAGCGATCCCTGCCGCCATGGAATCTCCGAGGGCGAGCTAGCATCGCGCTAGGATTGATGCGGCCTGTCTTCAAGTGGATCGCGTGGGTTTGGCCTTACGCTCTGATCGTCATCGCGCTGATCGGTCTCGCCTACCTGACCTGGGCTGGTCGCTTCTGATGGGTGTTGGGGGAGTTTTACGCCCCGCTTGCCTTTGCGTTTGCTCGCGAGCATTCGGGTTTTCTCTGGCTTGCTGGCATGATTACATCCGGAGTCTTTATAGCCGTCCTGCCTGCCCGCAGTCCGTTGCGGTCTTCCTGGTCAATTCTAGAAACCCACTCGGGTACTTTGTGGCTTGTTCCGCTTTCGTAAATTTGTTTGCCGAACACGTGACACCTCTTCAGCAGTCCTTAGGATGAAAATCCAGAGGTGGGTAGGCATTGAATCCAAGCGAAGGGATCGCACAGGAACAATTTAGGAATGCCAGGCGTAGTACAAGGCTGTCACGGCGGATTCCGATTGTGATCACCAGCCTTGACCCTGCGCACAACTTTTCCGGGAAATACGAGACTGCGGTCGTAAGTGCCCATGGATGCGGCGTTGTCCTGCCCGAGCGGCTAGAGGAAGGAACACCGTTGGCAGTGGAGTTGATCTCCAGCGGCCGGAGTATGAGCGCCAGAATTGTGCTGGCAATCACGATCGTTGACGGTGCTTCGTGGTTATTGGGGCTGGAGTTCGATATTCCGGCGAGCAACTTCTGGGAGATTGAAAATCCACCGGCAGATTGGTGAGTCTAGCGGGGATCGGGACTTCCAGAGCCCAGCCGGGAGAGTGTGCGCCCGGCGCACAGTGGGTAATTTCGACGGGAGCAACGGGACCCGTGGTCTTGGGTGTCTTTTGGCCCGGGAGTCCTCTGCGGCAAAGACGGCAGTATTTCTGCGCTCGGGCTCGGCGCCTTTCAATTTTGTCCTGGCGTCTACATTCGTCGGAGCAGAAGCACGATCCCCGCGAGACCCGTTTTTCTGAGATTTGGGATCTGCAGCGAACACAAAAGCGATCAATCTGTGACATTAGAGTTACGTGCGGAAGCCAGGAAATCTGGAATCCATATCCTTTCCTTCAAGAGATCGCTAGCGCCGAGAATGTGGTGCTTGACCGCTTGCGGCGGCCCGAACATGGCCAAGAGACCGGGAGGTAACGACATTAGTCCTGGCATTTAGCCTTCTCCATAAAGCGTCGAGTATGAGTTTCCACAGGTAATCTCGTTGTTTCCGTAGGTGATCATCGTGTCGCTCCTGAATCTCCAAATCTGAATCGCTTGCAACTCCACGTGAATCAAGAGCAGTTTACGGGACTGCATTCTGCACCGTTTCGAAAGACGACTACATCAGGATTCTTACAGACAAGGGCGTCATTGCAGGTGCCTATGACCGCGGTCACGCCAGTAATAGCCGTGCCTTGGCCCAAGGCGCAGGCTGACAAGAACAGAAATGCTACGAGGAGGGAGCAGTGTCCAATTCGTGTCCAGTAATTGTTCCGTTGGCTTCCGTTGCGGTATTTTGGTTGCCACCCGAGTCCCGCAAGTGTTTGAAAAGGTTGAGTGGGGGTAGGTTCAAATCCTATAGCGCCCACCAAGCTCTCACTCGTAGCTGAAGGTCAGCTCGTCAAGGTAGACCGAGTAGGGCACCTGTTCGTAGTTTCCGTCCATCTGGTAGTTGACGGTCACCCCATACCAACCCGGCGTGGAACCGGGATTATTGTATTGGTTGAGTGTGCTGGTCACGCCATTCAGAGTGATGGACTGGTACAGCAGCTGATTGTCGGAGGTGCGCTGCACCTGAATCGTCAGATGGTTCCAGGAATTGCTATTCGGATAGCAAGGAATCCCGGTGGGAACCCAGTGCTGATTGACATTGTCCCAGGTGTCCCATTCGTGCCCGCCCAGGATGCGGCACTCGTGGCCCCATGTGAAGGCCAGATTGTCGAAGAACTGATTGATGTCGAACTCAAGCGCCTGAGAAACTTCAAGATTGCTTCCATAGAAATATACATCGTAGGTGAAGTTGTGATACGTGGGCACCAGCGTGTGGGTGCTGTCAGGCATCCCTTGAGAGGAAAAATCGCCAATTAGGTGATTGTTAAACAGGGCATCGGCATACAGAGTAGTTCCGGCAAGATTAAATTGCGTCGAATCTCCGCTCATCGACGGGGACTTTATCCCCTGAGACATTGAATAAGTGATTGCGTCGCAGGGCGAGGGCGAACAGGTCGCATAGCTTGGTGGGGTTAACCCGTAAGCTCCCCATCCGGCGCTTTGCTGAAGATTTGAGAATGAATTAGCTGGGTTCGTTACTGGAGCGCTGGCGACCGATATTTGCAAGGATTGTTGCTTGGATAATCCCTTGGAATCCGATACCGCGATGGCAAAGCTGAAATTTCCACTTGCGGTGGGCATGCCAGAGATGGCCCCGCTAGCCGCCCTGAGAATCAGGCCTGCAGGCAGCTGACCGGACCCGATGGAAAACACATAGGGTGACGTGCCTCCGCTTACATTTAGGGTACCGAGGTAACTCGATCCGATCATGGCGGACGGAAGCGTGGAGGAAATCGCCAGGCTGGGAGTTGAATTGCCTGCCGAGCTGGTACTGCTATTGGCGGGCACAGAAAAGCCCGAACAGGCGTCGAATAAGCATAGCCAGGACAAGATGGCGATCACAGCCGTGCATTGGAAGAAAACAGTTCGATTTGAATGCGTTTTGTCCGCCGAACCGGGTAAGTGCCAAGACATCTTTTAAACCTCTCAAAGGGGTGTCAGGAGGACGCTCCACAGGAGAGTCTTAAGGGAATCTATCGGGGGGACAATGAGCGGGCCAGATAACTAAAGACCGTAAAAGGTGTTGCGACTTGCGGGTGCGGCTGACGCGAGGGCTCCCAATCGTCGCGGTCTGCAATCGTTAGAATCAGGCCGCAGCGCTCCCCGAAGCTGGATCAGTTGCACTTGACCGCGCTTACGGACATTGATGTCCAAGCCTTCTCCTGATGATTTCTGGCCGCGAGTCAGGTGACGGAAAGCAAGGCTATTTTGCAAGGGGCGGCAGCGAAGGTTTGCATGCAAAGCTATTACTTCGCGGCGCTCGCCACCTTCACCCCATGCGAAGTGGCTGCGTAACGCGCAATGCCCTTGTACAGCGCTTCCGCGATCTGCTCGCGATAGCCGTCGCTGCGTAGTTTTTGCTCGTCGGTCGGGCTGCTGACGAACGAAACTTCCGCCAGAATTCCCGGCATCGCGCTCTCGGTGAGCACCACAAAGCCGGCTTCCTTGATGCCGCGGTCGCGCAGGCCCGGGTTTTGCAGGGAGAGCGTGCCGTATAGCGAACGCTGTACGCTGGCCGCCAGTCGGCGCGATTGCTCGATCCTCTCATGCAAGTCCGCCGGTGAAAGCGTTGGTATCACGGCATTCCTGGCGTTGCTGGCATTTGCATGCGTGTCGACATCTTTATCTTTCGACCCGGGCGCGGAGAAAAAGTTTGTGTAGTAAGTTTCCACGCCGCGCGCCGAGGGCAAGTCGCTGTAGTTGGCGTGCACCGAGATGAATAAGTCAGCCTGCGACTGATTGGCGACGCTGGCGCGCTCGTCCAGAGGAATGTAATTGTCATCCTGCCGGGTATAGATCACTTCCATTCCCAGACGGCTTTCGAGCAGCTTCCCTAAGCGCTGGGCAATCTCGAGCACCAGATCTTTTTCCAGCAGACCGCGACGCCCCACTGTTCCCAGGTCCCATCCGCCGTGGCCGGCGTCAACCACGATGCGCATTTTGGGCACGCGCGCCCGCAGTTGCAAGTCTTCTTTGGTTGGCGGAGGAATCACAATCGCCAGCTTGTTCTTTTCCGCTCCGGCAGCTTTCGGGAACAGGTTCACCGCGCCTTTGGGAGTCGCTCCAATCTTGCGCACTTCCACCACCAGTCGGTAGGGATTCGGTTCCAGGCTCACCGAGAAAGTCGAGTTCGGCTTCGTTTCCAGAACAATGCGCGTCATGCCAGCCACGGGTTGCGCCATGCGGATGCGGTTTACCAACGTGTCGCCCACGTCGATCGACTTAGCGATCAGGTCGGGAGCGAGTTGCGTATCGCGCAAATCGAAATAGATGCGGTCCGGGCCGGCCAGGCGGTGCGCCTCATATTGCACCTGATCTTCCAGATCGAGAACCACGGTGCTGGAGTCGGCTGATGACCAGTGTCGCACTCCCGTGACTCGCGGAAACTTCGCCAACTCCTGCGCACTAGCTGGTGAATTGCTCGGCTCGTTGGCATCGGAAATCGCGTCCGGAGTTGCCTTCGCAGCGGTCGTAGAAGTCGCGCTGGCAGTTGCGTTCGCCGGAGGAGCAACCATCGCGTCTTTCTCGCTCTCTGCCGTGGGTGGACTGACCGTCGTTTTCTGGGCGCGGGTCATCTCCGGAGAAATCATCGCGCTACTCAGTTGCGACGTCTTCAGCTTCCACCACACTCCACCAGCAAACGATGCGGCGATGACAATGCACACCAGCAGAATCAGTGCCACCGGCCGGTCCTTGGCGACGTGAGGCTCCGGAACGGCGATTTTGGGTTTGGCAGCAGTGGCGGCTTTGACGGCTGGTTCGATTTGAGGAATCTTCTCGACTGCGGATTTCTCAAGACTCGCTGTCGTCGGAGCGGAAAAGACCTTCGCTGCAATCGTCTTCTTATCAAAGACAGGGGCAACGGGAACGGAGGCGACGACTCGCACAGGTGGCGGCGGCTGGATTGCGGCGGGCGCCTTCGCCGGCCGTGGAGCCGGTTCCAGTTTCGTCGCCGCGGCGTGCGCCGACTCGGCAAATCGATCTTCATCTTCGGGCTTCAGTGCTGACAACACCAGTTCAGCCAGCAGGCTGAGGTTGCGAACGTCGCTGTCGTTGAAGCCGAACGGCCAGGCGGAAAATGCCTCCAGCACCCCAATCACGCGCCGCCGTCCGCACAGCGGGACGGCCACCATGGAGCGCGCTCCCAGCTTGCGGCAAGCCTCCAGGTTCACCCTGGGATCGGTCTCAGTGTCGTCGCAGTTCACGACCTGGGCTTTGCGGAAGCAGGCTCCGGAGAAAGCAGAATCGCGGTCAATGCGCGCGCGCAAGTTCGGGTGAATTGTGCCCGCCGCCGCCCGCAAAACAATCTCGTTGTTTTCCGCCAGGGCGATTGCCAGGCCATCTGCGCCCGTGATCGCGACCGCGCGTTCCGCGACGAGTTGCAGTACTTCATCCAGAACGAACTGCTCATCCTGCTCAAACTCCGCAGTCCGAGCACCCGCATCGAAACCGTTGTTCCGTGCGGCCAGAGCTTTTCTGCGGCGAACCTGATCGTGCAGCGCCGAGAATGCCAGCAAAGCGTGTAACGCATCGCGTTGCGATGGTTTTTTAGAGAGATCTTCCGCAGGATAATCGGAAAGTGCGGAGCCGCTCTGGCTCCGCGGCCACGCAGGCACACCAACCCCGGAAAACGAAGTTGTTACGTCCAAGTCCGGCTTGGTGGTGGTTGTTGCCATTCAAGATAGTTCACTCCTAAGTTAACGGGGATTGAACCGACTTTCAATTACCTAAATATGCCCTCTTGGCCATGTACCTTGGTGCCGCTTGTCGCAGAGCCGTTGCTGGCAGCGCCTCTGCCGGCTTCACCGCGAGCCGATCACCGGGCAGTGAGTGTAATCGTGATTTTGCTCCAATAATCGCCGCCCCACGTTAGACTGCAGTCGCCGAACGCGCAATCAGGACGGTGGCGCGTGCCAGGCCGTCCAGGTTCCTTCTTCCCAGGTCACATGCAGCTCGCCCCGTAGACCGTGGAGGAACTGCAGAATGCTGCTGGCTTTGGTTTCGACGATGGTTTCCATGACCAGCTTCCCACTGCCATTCAGGACGGCGATCACAATCGCTTCCTTGTGCACGTCCATTCCGATATATTTGACCTCGTGACTCATTTGAGTTGCCTCCTTGGGGGAAAG
>PLEA01000343.1 GCA_003136335.1 Acidobacteriaceae bacterium
GACCCGTTCCCCTATGCCGATTCCGTCATGTCGTCTGCGGCAACCTTGGTGGTGTCCATACCAGCAAATAGATTTCATGCCGGAGGACGCTATGTTTGCCGATAGCATGCTGGAAACTTCCTGGGCCCAACGCACTCGCCAGAGTTGGACCACGTTCACTTCGTTTGGACTGCAGGCGGTGGTAATCGGTCTGCTACTTGTGCTGCCGCTGTGGAAGACGGTGGGACTGCCGCCGAGTCGGGTTCTTCCCACGCCGGTATCGTGGGGAGCGCCGCCGCCGGTGGGCCCGACCGTGCACCGCCAGAATACTACTACGATCGTTCAAAGTAATGTGGCCGACAAGGTGCTCATCGCGCCTCGCGAAGTTCCGCGACAGGTGGCGATGATCGAAGAGACGGTCGCACCGCCCCAGATGAGTTTCAACACCGCCGGAGTACCCGGTGGAACGGGGCACGGTTCAGGAGACGGAGTATGGAAATCGCTAGGTTCTTGGAGTCCGCCTGCTCCCCTTCCTGTCCCGTCGCCTGCGCCTGTTTCCCGCACCTTCCGCACCTCAAGCATGCTCGAGGGGAGCCTGATTCGACGGGTGCAGCCGGTCTATCCTCCTCTGGCTCGAAGCGCGCGGGTGCAGGGCTCGGTAGTACTGTCCGCGCTTATTAGCAAGGCAGGAACCATGGAGAACTTGCGAGTTCTCTCGGGGCATCCGATGCTGGTGGCGGCGGCGATCGCAGCGGTCAGCCAGTGGCGCTACCGGCCGTACATTCTTAATAGCGAGCCGATCGAGGTGGAGACGCAGATTACTGTGACCTTCTCGTTGTCTGGAAACTAGCCAGCCGGCGGGACGCCGGCGCTACACGGCTCTTTCCTTCACGCGGGAGTAGTCCCAGCGTAACGTGAGCCTGCCGGCTGCTCCCGCTATAATCGCGAAAGTGGCGAGCACAGCAGAAATCCTGAGCCGCGTGGCAACGCGCCCCACCTGGGCGGAGGTTTCTTTGACCACGTTGCGCCAAAACTTCCGCACGGTGCAGAAGCATGTGGGAGAGAATGTCACCGTGTGCGCTGTGGTGAAGGCCGACGCCTACGGTCACGGAGCGGTCGAGTGCTCGCGCGCGCTCGAGGCCGAAGGCGCGCGCTGGTTCGGAGTGACCTCTTTGGACGAGGCGATCCCTCTGCGCGAGGCTGGCGTTCGCGCGAACATTCTTTTGATGACCGGCTTCTGGCGAGGCGAAGAAAGCGAGATTGTTCGTCTGCACCTCACTCCCACAGTTTGGGAGCCGTCGCACATTGAGTCGCTGGACAGCGCGGCGGCCGCGCTGGGCGTGGCGCAGCATCCCGTGCATTTGAAAGTCGACACTGGCATGGGCCGCCTTGGCGTCGGCATCGACCAGCTTCCTATCGTGCTCGCCGGATTGAAAGCAGCCACGCATCTTGTGCTCGAAGGACTGTCCACACACCTGGCATCTTCGGAAATCATGGACGCGCCTTCGGTCGCTGAGCAGGAACGCAGCTTCGACGCGGCCCGTCGCATGGTACGCGAGGCGGGAATGGAGCCGGCTTTCCTGCACATGGCTAATACCGGCGCGGTGATTTCACGGCGAGAAACGTGGAACAGCATGGTTCGCCCGGGAGTGGCGCTCTACGGTTATTACCTGCCCTTTCAGCGGGCCGGACGTGAAGTGAGCGGGAGCACGCTGCGTTTACCGGTGAAACCGGTCCTTACCTGGAAGACACGCATCCTTTCGTTGCGCGACTTCGGAGCCAATCAGCCGCTGGGCTATGGCGCGACCTACGTGACCAAGGCTCCGGCGCACGTTGCGGTGCTGCCCGTGGGCTACGCCGATGGTTTCAACCGCCAGCTCTCCAACCGCGGCCGGGTGATTGTGCGTGGGCACTATGCTCCCATCGTGGGGCGGATCTCAATGGACCTTACGCTCGCGGATGTAACCGGAATTCCGGGCGTTGCCGTGGGGGACGAAGTTATCCTGCTGGGCGCGGGCGAGGGTTTGAGTGTGGACGCTTTGGAGCACGCGGAGCTGGCAAACAGTACTCCGTACGAAATTCTCTGCAATATTTCGAAGCGCGTGCCGCGGAAGTACGGCAGCTAGTGTAGTGTCTCATAAGTATCTTTACCAATAAGGGAGATTGCGGCATAATGATTACCATGCCGTGTCCTCCTGCTGGCGCGCTGCACTTGACTACCTCGCAGAAGCTCGAACTGAGCAAGATCGTTGGCTATCCCAGCGCCCCGCAGGCTGTAGTCCTGCGCTGTAAAGTGGTTTTGGGTGCGGCCGAGGGCACCCCCAACAAGCCCTTAGCACGGCAGCTTTCCACCAGTCTTCCTACGGTTCTGTTGTGGCGGCGTCGCTTTGAGGAAGAAGGACTGGCGGGCCTTCTGCAGGACAAGCCGCGTTCGGGGCGCCCGCATCAGATTAGTCCCCAGCAGGAAGCCGACCTCGTCGAGGCTACCCGGAACACGAAACCCAAGAATGGGACACACTGGACGGTGCGCACGATGGCCCGCCGCCAAGGTATCAGCCCCGCTTCGGTGCAGCGGATTTGGAAAAGGTACCACCTGCAACCGCACCGCGTAGAACACTTCAAGTTCAGCACCGATCCGGAGTTTGTTGGCAAGGTGCGCGACATCGTGGGCTTGTATATGAATCCGCCCGATAAGGCTCTGGTGCTCAGTGTCGATGAGAAAAGTCAGATCCAAGCACTGGATCGCACACAGCCTATCCTTCCTTTAAGGCCTGGTATTCCGGAACGACAGACCCACGACTATGAGCGCCATGGGACCACCACTCTGTTTGCCGCTTTGAACGTCTTGGATGGCACCGTGATCGGCCAATGCCAGGCGCGGCACCGTCATCAGGAATTTCTTCGCTTTCTCGATCACCTGGAACGCGCGATCGCTCCGAAGTTGGCGGTTCACATCATTCTGGATAACTATGGGACACACAAGCATCCAGAAGTAAGAAAGTGGTTCGCGGCGCATTCGCGTTACTGCCTGCACTTCACTCCGACCAGTTCCTCCTGGCTGAATCAGATCGAACGTTGGTTTGCTGAGATCACCACCAAGCGTATCCGCCGCGGCACCTTCCACAGCGTCCGAGAACTGATCCGCGCTATTGAGAACTATATCCGGCACAACAATGAAGATCCCAAACCCTTCGTTTGGACAGCCAGAGCTTCTTCGATTCTCCGCAAGCTCAAGAAATATAAAGAGACTTTAGAAACACCACACTAGGAACCCGGCGTCGGACCTTGGACCTCAGGTTCGCTCCTCGGCCGCTGACGTGCTGGTTGGCTGAGTTCCGAGGTCTGACGTCTGACGTCCGTTCTTTTCTCGCTTCCATATACTTGCGCAGGACGGCGTTGATCGTGCTCTGATAACCCCGGCCATGCTTGCGAAAGAACGTGAGCACGTCGGGATCAAGGCGCAAGGTGATCTGCTTCTTCGGTCCTGGCCAGATGATAGCATACGCAAAAAAGTCCGCTCCCTGTTCCGGAATGTCAGAGAAGTCGATATCCTCATCCCGCATCGCATCAATTCGCTTCCAGTCTGTCCTGGAGCGCCTTTTCGTATTCTTCCCGCTCTTCATGATCTGCCGTTCTTGGTTTCGTCCCATTCACGGTTCATCGTAACTCCAAATGTAGCTACATAGAAAGGCGGTTGGTGAGTCTTCACTCCTCCAATGGAATACCGTGCTGGCCGGCTTTTTCTCGGTGACCGATGTCACAAGCGCCCGAGAATTCTGAGGAATACTCGGATCGAGTCCGTTCAGAGGCTGAATATGCAGTGCCGACCGCTGATTGCTGCTGCTCAGTGAGCGCCGCGTGAACGGCATGCTGCCCCTTGTTACACTAGAAGGTTGACCATGCCTTCGCGCTACGCACAGTGGATGTACGACTGGGAACATCGGCTCACCTCGGTGGATGATAACCGCGTGGTGCGTCCCTTGGAGTGGGGCGTGGAATGGACGCGAGACTGGCCTTGCCGCAATGGCTACCGCCTGGGGCACACGCCGGATAATCCCGAAAAGTTCATCCTGGATTACAACCGACGCATCGTCGCGGCGAGCGATGAGTTTTATTCCTACCGGCGGCCCACCGATTTCCGGCTGGAGACCCGTGAGGTTCAGGTTTTCTCCACGCGGGCCGTGCCCGACCTGAAGCTTGAGGCCAAGGTCAAAGCAACGTTCGGAGAATTTCTGCGGTTCACTTCGCCGGTACCGACGCCATATCCCGAAAATAATCTGGTGAATGCCCGCTGGTTCCCGGCGCGGGGACGGCGTGCCATTGTTCTTCTGCCGCACTGGAATGCCGACGCGATTGCGTACGGAAGTCTGTGCCGCGTGATGAACCTGATGGGCATCGCGGTGTTGCGGCTGACCATGCCTTATCACGACATTCGCATGCCCGCCGAGATCAGCCGCGCGGACTACGCCGTTTCCGCCAACATTGGACGCACACTCGACGCCGTGCGCCAGGGAGTGACCGACATTCGATGCTGTTTCGACTGGCTCGAGCAGCAGGGTTATAACCAACTCGGCATTGTGGGCACAAGCCTCGGCTCCTGCTACGCGTTCATCGCGGCGGCGCACGACCCGCGGATTCGCGTGGCGGCGTTCAATCACGCGTCCACTTACGTGGCCGACGTGGTGTGGCACGGGCAGTCGACGCGGCACATCCGGCAGGGAATTGAGCAGCAGATCGACTTGGATCGCTTGCGGCAAGCCTGGCTCGCCGTCAGCCCCATGTCATACTTCAAGCAATTCGCGCGCTGGCCGCGGAAGTCGCTCATTGTCTATGCGAAATATGATCTGACATTTCTGCCCGAGCTTTCCCGCCAGGTGGTCGAAGAATTTGAGCGACGCGGCCTCGATCACAAGGTCGCGGTGCTGCCTTGCGGACATTACACGACCGGCGAAACGCCCTACAAATACATGGACGGCTGGCACCTAGCCTCGTTCTTGCGGACGGCATTTTAAGGGCGGCACTTGGCACTGAGCCCGCTTTCTGGGCAATTGGGAACGGCACGAGTTCCACTCGTGTCGGCTGGTGACCCCGCGGAACGAGCGGCTTTGAGCCGCTGAGGTATGCCTTCGAAGCGAACCCCAGTGGCTAAAGCCGTACTTTTTACTGGCTCGTCGCGGCACGACTGGAAGTCCTGCCCTTCCCGGTTTGAGCCGACTTCGGGAGCGCAATGCAAAATGCCAAGGGTCAAATGCGGATTCTGCCGCGGTTAGAATGTCAAAATGGAGCCCGTTGCCAATCTCGATACGATCGTCGAATTCCGGCTCGGCGAGTTTCTGATCAGCACCGATCGTGCCCGCCTCGATCTAGACATGGTTCATGGGTTCTTGACAAACTGCTATTGGGCGAAAGGAATTCTTCGAGAAGTTGTGGCGCGATCGATCGAGCATTCCCTGTGCTTTGGCGTTTATGATGGGAGTGGCGCGCAAGTAGGCTTTGCCCGTGTGATCAGCGATTTCGCCACCATCGCGTATGTCGGCGATGTGTTTGTGCTCGAAACGCACCGCGGTCGCGGGTTGGGCAAGTGGCTGATGGAGTCCATTACGCACCATCCCGCGCTACAGAATTTGCGGCGCTGGATTCTTACTACCCGGGACGCGCACGGACTATATTCGCAAGTTGGCTTTACGCCGGTGAAGTCCCCCGAGCGCTACATGGAACTGCATCGGCCCGATGTCTACGAGATCAGGAAAACGATATGAAAAACGCTGCTCCCACAAAAATGTACCGTCCGCTCTCTGAAAGCGATCCCCAGATTGCCGCCGCCATCGACAACGAAACCCGCCGGCAGCACGAGGGCCTCGAACTGATTGCCTCGGAAAACTTTGTCAGCGAAGCCGTGCTCGAAGCCGCCGGCTCCGTGTTCACGAATAAGTATGCTGAGGGATATCCCGGGAAGCGCTACTACGGCGGCTGCGAGTTTGCCGATGTCGTCGAAAACCTGGCGCGCGACCGAGCGAAGCAACTGTTCGGCGCGGAGCACGCCAATGTTCAGCCGCACGCCGGATCGCAGGCGAACATGGAGGCCTATGCTGCGATATTGCAACCGGGCGATACGATTCTAGGACTCAATCTGGCGCACGGCGGGCACCTTACGCACGGGCATCACCTGAACTTTTCCGGCAAGACGTACAAGATTGTCCCCTACGGCGTCACCAAAGAAACGGAAACCATTGACTATGACGAGTTGGAAAAGCTCGCGGAACAGGAACGCCCGAAGCTGATCATCGGCGGAGGCAGCGCCTATCCTCGCACCATTGACTTCGCCCGCATGCGCCAGATCGCCGATAGAGTGGGCGCGCTTTATCTGGTCGACATGGCGCACTTTGCCGGACTCGTGGCCGGCGACGCGCATCCTTCGCCCGTGCCGCACGCGCACATCGTCACTTCCACGACGCACAAGACTTTGCGTGGTCCGCGCTCGGGAATGATTCTTTCCAAGGCCGAATTCGCGCAGGCCATCGACAAAGTCGTGTTCCCGGGAATGCAAGGGGGACCGCTGGTCCACATTATGGCGGCCAAGGCCGTGTGCTTTCAGGAAGCGATGCAGCCCGAGTTCCGCGACTACGCGCGCCAGGTTGTTGTTAACGCCAAAGTTCTGGCGCAATCGCTGGCCGACGAAGGCTTCCGCATCATTTCCGGCGGCACGGATACGCACCTCATGCTGGTCGACGTCTTTTCGAAGGGCATGCTCGGCAGCGAAGCCGAAAAGGTGCTGGGCGAGGCGGGAATCACGGTGAACAAGAACGCGATCCCGTTCGANNGATCGGCCGCTGGATCGCCGAAGGGCTGCTCCACCGGAGCGATGCGGCGGTGCTGAGCAAGGTCCGCAAGCAGGTGCTCGATCTGTGCGAGGCGTTCCCGCTGTACGTGGAACGCCGGGCGAAAGCACAGGCGGAAGTGCGCGCATAGCACCGCCTTCAGATAGAGCGTAAACTCAACACGTTCGTCATCGAGAGCGAGGCG
>PLEA01000144.1 GCA_003136335.1 Acidobacteriaceae bacterium
GCTGCGCAAAATATCAAACGACTCGTCCGCTTCCTCAGCCAGACGCCAAGACCACAGATCCCCGCAATGACCCAGGTACTTCGTAAGAAACGAATCTTCAAGGGAGATACTCACCCCACCCACTTCCAATCCAGCCTGACTTTTTCAACAGCCACGCCTGATTACGTCAGGGATGGAATAGGGGCGTATAATTCTTGTCGCCGACAGACTCACCAGCCGGAGAGACTCCAATGCGCAGACTCTCGCCTCTACTCTTTGTGATCGTTCTTACTACGCAGTTGCTGGCTCAATCAAGAAATGATGGGTTAGACGCAGCAGCAACGAATCTCATAAGTAACGTGACAACGTACTGTAACAGTGTTGAGCACCATTCCAACTCTGTGCCACGTATTTTCGCTCGGATCACCTCTGCCGACTATTCGTCAGGCTGGATAGCATATGACAGCAAGGCGGCTTGGAACCGAGCAGGGAGGCCACAGCCGGTGGCGTTAGTTTGGTACAGCGATGCCAAGATTGTTCGTGTCGCAATCACTCCGAACGACGACGGCCAGAGGCCAGAAGTCTACGCTGACTATTGTTATCGTCAAGATGGCACGCTTGCTCGACTTCGGTCGGTGCCAAGCGTGCAACACAAGTGTGAACCAAACCGAAATCAGTGCACTTTGGTGCGGCGGGAGGTGCGGTTCTACCCGCCTGAAGGTCCGGTCCTAAAGACCTACGGACTAGATAGACTCCCAAATCTGACCGGCACCACGGGGGTAATTATTGACCCCCTACCAGCCGAGCGCATCGTTGAGACCTTCGTTCCGATGAAGTGGCCTGAATACCTACACGTCACAGACTTGCCCTTCAGCGAGTTGCTTTACGCAACCTTGAGATGACTGGCCGGGTTGGTGAAACATCGCCATTGCACTCATCGACCCCAGCCGGGGGTTTTGAGCGCAATGGGCCCCTGTTAGCGTCAAATTGCCCGGCATGCTAACGTACCCCCAGTTACTGGAGCAGTCTTATGCAGAAACTGATTCTGGTCGTGTTCCTCGCCACATCATCACTGGCTAGTCACGCAAATGATGCCGCACAAGGTCTGTTTCTGAAAACACGTTGTGAAGGAAAGCTCTCTTCGGTCGTGCTTTCGTCTCTGAAAGACGCTATAAGCGCGTCGCAGAAATTCCGATTGGTTTCTAGCTTGGACGACGATGGACGTTTTGACACCGTGCAAACCATTTACATGATGTGCGCGGAGAACAATGACGTTACCGCGCTCGCAACCAGCTACGGTATAGCCAAATGTCGCACCAGGACACAATGTGCGTCGGTACAGGATGGGGCTTCCCTTAATGTAGCGTTGTGCAACGCCAATCTCTCTGCGGATTGCGGGCGAGCGCTGTTCAAAGCCTTCGAGTTCTACCTCAACATTCCCAATCGGCCCCCATTGATACTCCACTGACGTAAGAGCCGTCCGAGGCATAGTTCTCATTGGCGTTAAATCGCCATTACGCTCAGAACCAAGTCAAAACGTGTAATGGCCTGATTTCGTCAGTCAACGACAGCCCAACGAGACCGAACTGCGCCATTTCGGGGTTGTTGTTATGATCTGACGCTTCCGTGGGAAGGTATTCGGATGAAGAAGAGAACCCAGAAAGCTTGAGATTTGGTACGTGTGCATTTTGTTAATGATGGTTACCTTTCTCTTTCGCTAGCTTCTCTAGAGGCCCCGAAGTCACACTGCAACAGTTACGGCGCTTTGTGTATTTAGAACGTATAGAATGGCGGTACTATGACAGGTTTAATCATCGAGTTGAGTCTCCTGCTCATTGCTTTGACAAGCCAGTCGCTCGCGCAGGCGTTGCCATCCTTGCCAGAACCAGCCAAAGACCTGTTCGTGGGTACGTGGAAGGCGAACGCAGACAAGTCTCGGCCCGTACACAACGATTATGACGTGCAGCATAAAAGTTATGTGGTGGACGTGGTGACGTACTCGCGGGACGGAGACAACCTCGTCGCATCCTATCGAAAGAGGTCCCACGAGTACCATGACAGGATGCGTTGCGATGGGAAGCTCCATCAGACGGAGCTTTCCGAGGCATCCTGCTGGATTTCCTGCAAGTACCTAGCTCCAAACCATATCGAAGGCAGCTATTTTTTTTCAGATGGTACCAACAACATAAATTACTGGACGCGGGAACTATCCTCCGATGGTCAGGAAATGACACTGTGGGACTACAAGGATAAGGCCAGGAAAAAGCTTAAGGGCTTTGTAGTGAGGGAACGCGTGAAATGAAATCGGGGATTCTCTTAACGCCAATAGCCAATAGCTACACAGACTGGCGTTAAATCGCAATAGCACTCAATGACCAGCAGTCAAAACGTGTAATCGCCTGTGGCTGTTGAAAAACTCCACTTTTCTCAAAACAGCCGAAATTTGGGGGATAGAAAATGTCTACGCAAACCAAGAAAGTCGTTTGTAGGGCTTCCTAAATGCAAAGTTTTTTCGGCCATTTTCTGGTGATTGAGTTTTTCAACAGCCACGCCTGTTTACGACAACTGACTTGGATTGTGGACCCTAGTGAAGAAGGTCCAATGTGTTGTCGCCGTCGTCGACGAAGTAGACGCCTTTCCGGTCGAGAGTGACGGCGAGGCCGAAAAGAGTACCGGCGCCCGCTCCACTGGTATCGATGTTCTTAACCGCGACCTGGGAACCACCAGGGGTCGTTTCGACAATGTTGCCGTCCCCAGAGTTGACCGACAGAATGTCGCCATTGGGCGCGATGGCCAGACCAAGCGGCTGGTTCAAGTTTCCGCCCATGGAGACTGTGCGACCCGTCCCGGCCTTGGTGAGGCGGAAGACTGCGTCAGGAATCGCGGCAATGCGGTTGAGGAGGGTGTCGGCTACGTAGAGCGTGCCATTGGACGCCAATCCCAGACCTGTCGGGCCGATGACCAGGGCAGCAGGATCGGTGCGCTCTTCGAAACCGGAGCCGATGATGGTTCGCAGGATTTCGCGCGGCACGCGCCCTTCATGATCACCATCCTCTTCCTCAGGGACGGCCAGTACGATTCGTATTACGGTTCCTCTGTTGACCACATTGCCGTTGGCGGCTACCGTGCCGTTCAGGACGTTGGTGACGAACAGTTCGGCAAAGTCCCCGAGATCCAGGGCGGTCATATCCCACGGTCCGTTGATGCGCACGCCGAACTGGGTTCCCGAGAACGTTTCCACGACGTTGCCGTGGTTGTTCAAAACCAGCAGGCAGCCGGCCTTGGCGGTGGCCGAAGTGCCGTCCGTCGTGGGGAGGCTGCCCACGATCACCCAGCCGTTGCGCAGCACAGACAAAGTTGTGGTCAGGCCAATCCCGCCGGGGCAGGGGCCGGGCAGGTTCGCGGCATTAATCTGGGCGAAAACGCTGAGTGTGCCGTTGGGTGCGATGTCCACGATGGTGGTGCCCGTTCCCTGTAGATTCTGGCTGTTATTAAAGTTGCTGACCAGGACGTGGCCCCGCACCAGCTTTCCGGAGCTGCGCGGCACAACGGCAACACCATAGGGATTCACGTCCCCATTCGCGGGAACGGTGGATGGACCTGGCGTGACACTAAGCGGCCCGATGAACGAGCTGGCAGTCGCAAGAGCTGGCAGCAATGCGAGGGCGAGACCAATCGAACAAAGACGTCTGCAAAGTCTGAAAGGATTCATATCGTTCCCCTCCTGGGAGAAGATGTCGCCGCAAAGGTCACCTGCGATCCTGTTTTTTGGGGGTCGGTTTGAATGTGTTCCCTGTTGGCATGACGGGGAACCCAAAGAGGATGCTATGACCGGCGGCGCGGGCGTGTGTCACCGATTTGTAAAATCGCGGTAGCATATCGGTGACAACTGAGTCGCTGGGTCCTACGTCAAACCAGGCAGGGGATAGGAGGTAGGACGATTTTTGAAACCGGACTCGATAGTGACAAATCAGTAAAACATCGGGGTTGGTGTTGGTTTTAGGCCGGGGCCCGCCCGCGCGCGCGGCGATGCGAGGGGCAGGATGGGGGTGCGAAGCGATGCGTCGGTAATTCTCAAAGAGTGTAAACCCCTGATTTCGTCAAATGAGATTCCATGTAAGTCAGGAATGCCGCGAGAACGTACAGCCCAACAACAAAAAAAACAAACATTTCGTCTATAGTGGCGTTCTTCTATGATGGAGGGCTGCTCATGGAGAATGGTCGAATTATCCCATGAATGACCGGCACGCCTCGATCCTGGGCCAGCGTCGCAATCCTTTGTCCATCAGCCGTTCCGCACGCGGCGCGACGTAGAATTGCGTTCCTGATGAAAAGAACTTTGCTTTTCTCGTTGCTGCTAGCCTGTGGGTCCGCTGTCGCGCAACTCTATCAGTACAAGACGACCGACATGCCCCGAGTGGGGGAGAATATCGCGCAGCCTTGCGAATACCAAGCCTCATTTCCGGCAGGCAACAAAACGGTGAAGGCAGCGTGGGTCACGTACGACAGAGGCCCCGATATCACGCGGTTCTATTCCGACCCTGATGTCCTTGCCTTTGCGAAACGGAACGATGTGGCCATGGTATTGGCGATTCAGTGCCCAGCGAGCAAGCCATCGACCGGGGAAATAGGCGAGATGGATATGCATCCCGAACACGGCTTGGGTCGATCTCTCTTCTCTGCCCTCAACACCATCGGAACAGAGAGCGGACATCCAGAAATGGGGACAGCAAAGCTGATCGTTCTGGGCTTTTCGGGAACGGGGGCCTACTTTGGTCATTTTGTGGCCTATGCTCCTGACCGTGTTGTGGCGGCAATTCTTACTAATCCTGGACAGGCCGACCCGGAAAATGTTGACAAGATAACGCTCGATGAGAAGGGTGTCTCCGTGCCGGAACTCATCATTGTGGGCGGCAGAGACACCGTGGGTGGAACGGTAAAACCATACAACTTCTATAAGCACTACCACCCGCAGGGAGCGCCTTGGGTTTATCTGGTGCAGAACAATATCCCTCACTGCTGCATCATCGATACAAAGTCTTTTATCCTCGACTGGCTTCAAGAGGTGGTTCGAGCTCGACACCCTGACCCTAAAAAGCCGCTCTCCCCGATGAACTCGAATGCTGGTTGGTACGGCTCAATTCGACCGTGCGAAACCGTCTACACCGACCATTGGGGACTGCCTCTATGGAATGTCTGCGATGCACATGTTGAGCGTGCAGAGCAGGCTTTGCCATCGCAGGAGATGCCAGCGGGTTTCTTTCCTACTGAATCCCTTGCGCACGAATGGCTCACCTACATTAAACAGCAGGACCATCCCAAGAACTCTTTCCCTCGTCCGAATGACCCATCTTTCGGGGAGCCGAAGTGAGGCGCGGCAGGGCCAGTTTTCCCGAGGGCTGGAAATCCGCCGATTGAGCCCTCTCTACTCCTCAGCGACGATTGGCTGTCGTAATATCGCCATTGAGGGGTTTTGAGTGTAATCGCCTGTGGCTGTTGAAAAAGTCCATTCTCATCAAAATAGATAAAATTTGGGGGATAGAAAATGTCTAGGAAAACCGAGAAAGTGGTTCGTAGGGCCTCCTGACGCGATTTTATTTTCGCGAATTTCGGGGGAAGGAGTTTTTCAACAGCCACGCCTGATTACAACACCTTGCCACAAAGCGGGTTGACCAGGGGCTTATCCTGAAAGCACTCGGAGAGAGGGCGAGCTAACCATGACACACGGGTGGCGACTCGCGATAATGAGCATCGTGACTATCGTGGTAGGAATCCCCGTCCTAGGGTTTTTACTGGTGGCGGCGTTCTGGTTTTGCTGCTTGCCGCACTAAGTCCTGCGGAAATCAAACTTACTCAGTAACGGATTTTGAGCGCTATGGCCTAATTTCGCCCCTTAGGAAGTGATAGCATTTTGACGTATGAAGATTGCCCTCGCGTTCGCTATATTCTGGCTGACGGTTGGTGCGTCTGGTCAGGAGTCTCAGAAGTTTGCGGGAGAAATTCACGGAATCGTCGCCGGGCAGGACCGGAAACCCGCAAAGGGAATGAGATTGGGCGCTGTTATGCAATGCCCGGGTGCATGTGCATTCTCGATGAGGGACACAATCACAAATCAAGCCGGAGAATATCGCTTTCAACGATTGCCCCTTGGGAAGTACTCCGTCTTTAAAGAATTGGGTGCTCCTCCCCTTGGAGTTGTTGAACTGACGGTTGACCACCCAAACGCGGAGCTTCGTGCGGAGCTCCCTCCCAAGGCAGGCATTCTGATGATCCATCTGACCGACCGAGTAACTGGAGCAATCATTCCGCGAGTCCTCGTAAAGGTGGTAGCCCTTGACGGCCCAGACTCGCGGTGGTCTGAGTTATGGGCTGACAGCTCAGATTGCCTCTTCTATCCCGACTGCGCCATTCCAGTTCCTCCCGACAAACAGCTCCTCGTGCATGTGTCATCTGCGGGATTTCAGGAGTGGAATGAGAGCGCGGGAAGGGGGAAGCCCATCCTCGTGCACACGGAAGGTCGGTTGACCTGGAATATCCAGCTTGAGCCGCTCCCACACTAAACAGGACGACGCTCTGGCGACTACCAACTGTTGCAACATCGCCTTTTCACTCATCGACGCCGCCAGCCGAGGGCCTGACCATCTTCTACCACGAGCTGTATTTCGCGCCATCGATGCCGGTGGCGTCAGAACCACTGTGAACTTCAAGATATTCGCCTGACTGTGATTTCTGGGTCCGCCACGTGTCGTTCCTGCTCGTAAAAGGGTCTGTTGGAATCCGCTTGAGGTATCCGCTGGATACCAGTTCGGACAAAGAGGTAGAAAGAGGTAGGCGGTCGCCTATGGTCGAGCGTGAACTGTCCAATTTCGCTGCGGAGCAGCACTAGGGATTCTCGGAGAGATGCTTCTTTCCGAGGTTGCTCCCTGTGCGAACATCCGAAACCGCCGCACATCATTGTGAAGAGCACAAGCGCGGCAAAGGCCCGATACATGTTTCTCACGCCCAATGGAAGAACGGCCTTGTCGAGATGTAGGACCCTATCTGGGATTAGTACCGAAGCAGGAGGACTCCGGGGAGAGCCAGCCGCAATATAGGAATCAGCAAAGCCGGGGACACGATGATGCGCCGGCTGCTGGTAGGAAGCGCGCGCTATATTTTGGGGCCGTTCGGACCGGACACGGATTTACGACAATACGGGCTGCGGTTATGCGAACGCGGTGGGAAGAATGCGAANNAAGAGAGCGGCGGTAGCGGTGGCCCGGAAGCTGGCAGTTCTACTGCACCGGCTCTGGGTGAGTGGAGAAGTATATGAGCCGCTGCGCCAGGGCATGTCCGCGACGATAGCGCCGGCGGTGGCTGCCTAACGGCCAAGGCGAGCCCAACCAGGAAACACGCCATCGAATCCGAGAGGACGAGTCGGAGCGATTGTAGAAGGCAAGACCAAGGGAGCAGACATGAGTTGATGGCGCCAAAACCAAGGGTTATCTGGAAAGTTTGGCGAGCGACGACATCCACCGCCTTGTTCGGGTGACTGCGTTTCGATTGCTGGTCTATTGAAGATCGCCCGGTAGATAGCAGCACCCAACAATCCCAGGTTCATCACGGTGGTGATGGACCTGGGCTTAGGATCGAACCCCAACTTGCACCGGGCCCAGAAGGGCCCATTCAGAGTGCGGATAGAAGCACGGCAACGGTGGGCGGCGTCGACCAGAGTTTCTCGTAGGACTTGGTTTGAAGCGGATCCATGATGTTCTGTGACCGAAACGAAAACAATGATGGTGGAGAATGCCCAAGCGGAGTTTGGCTGCCGACGACGGCGCTCGAGAAAAAGCGGAACCCACTCCACTAAGGAACGAA
>PLEA01000625.1 GCA_003136335.1 Acidobacteriaceae bacterium
GGCGGGCACGCCGCTGCTGACGGTAATGGATATTTCTTCGGTCATCGCCAAGGCCCACATCCCGCAGAACGATGCCGCCGCCTTGAAAGTCGGAGACCAGGGAACGATGACGGTGCCTGGAATCGAAGAACCGATCGAAGGGAAGGTCACGGTGGTAAGCCCCGCGCTTGATCCCAACAGCACGACGGTCGAAATC
This sequence comes from Acidobacteriaceae bacterium, assembly GCA_003136335.1. The sequence continues at coordinate 197 of PLEA01000625.1, forward strand.
TGGCTTGAAGCCAAGAACCCCAAGCACGCGCTGAAGCCGGGGACGAGCGTGCAACTCTCTCTGACGGCGCAAACGATGAAAGACGCTCTGGTCATCCCGGCTAATTCCGTCATCATCACGCCAGAGGGAACCACTGCAGTCATGCTCGCAGGTACCGATGGCCGCGCCCATCAGAAACCGGTCAAGCTCGGAATCCGCAACGGCGACGANNCGTCTGAAGGATCCAAGGCCCCTAAGGAAGGATCCAAAGCTCCCAGTGAGGAGATCCGATGAAAAATAACCGCTGCGGAGCATCTGCGTGAGCTCACCGGAGGCGGGGCGCTCGAGTGACCAACATTCGACTGACCACCATACGACTGATAAGCACTGGATTGCCCAGCACTCCAGGCCAGTCATCTTCCTCATTCTGACGCTGGGGCTGCTGGGCGCGTATCTTGCTTTCACCATACCGGTATCGGTATTCCCCAATACCGATTTTCCCCGCGTGCTGATCGCAGTCGATAACGGCGTCATGCCCATCGATCAGATGACGGTCACCGTGACCCGGCCCATCGAAGAAGCTGTCAACAGCGTACCCGGACTGCTCACGGTACGTTCCATCACCAGCCGAGGTTCCGCCGAAGTCGATCTGTTTTTTCGCTGGGACATCGACATGTTCCAGACGCTGCAATACGTGAACGCCGCCATTTCACGGGTGCAGCCCGAGCTTCCTGCCACGGCCAAGATCGAAGCCCATCGACTGACCTTCGCCGCGTTTCCCGTCATCGGCTACAGTCTGACCTCCGACAGTATGCCTCAGACCAAACTGTGGGAGATGGCGACCTATGAAATGAAGCCGCGGCTGAACCGTCTGGAAGGCGTTTCCACCGTCATCGTGCAGGGCGGACAAGAGCCTGAATTCCACATCACGCCAGATCCGGCGAAGTTGCTGGCGGCGGGCGTCACCGTATCGGACATTCTGGACGCCGTGCGGCGCACTAATCTTGTCGACTCTCCGGGACTGCTAGAGCGCAATCATCAGCTCTATCTCAGCCTGGTCAATGGCCAAGTGCGGACGCCCGAAGAAATCGCGAATGCGGTGGTCAAGAGCACTCCGGCGGGGATTCCCGTGCGCATCGGGGATATTTCCACCGTAGCTCCCGGGGTGAAGCCCGTTTACACCGTAGTCACGGCAAATGGCAAACCCGCAGTCCTGCTGAACATTAATCGGCAACCCGACGGAAACACCGTACAGGTCGCGCAGGAAGTTCACGACCAAATCAACCAGCTCCGCAAGACGCTACCGCCCGGAGTTCAGATCCAGCCCTTCTACGATCAGTCGATCATCGTGAGCGAGTCCATCAAAAGCGTGCGCGATGCCATTCTGTTGGGGCTGATTCTGGCATCGATCATCCTCGTCGTATTCCTGCGCGATTGGGGAACCTCGCTGGTCGCAGGGCTGGTGATTCCGGTAACGATCATGGTGACATTCATCGCCCTAAAGATGATGGGCCAAACCTTTAACTTGATGACGCTCGGCGGTCTCGCGGCAGCCGTGGGACTGATCATCGATGACGCCATTGTGGTTGTCGAGAACATCGTCCTGCATCGCGATGCCGGGCAAGGACGTCTGGAAGCCATTCGAAGTGCGCTGAAAGAGATCACAATTCCGTTGATCGGGTCGACCATCACGCCCGTTGTCGTCTTCATTCCGCTCATCGTGATCACTGGCGTCACGGGAGTTTTCTTTCGCGCGCTGGCGGTGACGATGACGGTATCGCTGCTGACGTCGCTGGCGCTGGCAGTGACGTGGACTCCGACACTGAGCCAATACTTCATCCAGAGGCGGCACGGTAACCACGGCCCTCAAGAGGCTGAAGAGGAGACCCCTCAGCCCTCTACTTCGCCCACAGCAAATGAAAGCGAAGGTCCCGCCGAAAAAGAGGACCAGAGGAAGATGCTGGCTGCAGAAGAAAAACACCTCAGCGGCTTCTTCCTTCGGGTCGTGAACTTCCACGGACGCTGGCTGCGGCGTGCTCTTGAACGGCCGATACTACTCCTCATTTTCAGCGTCGCATTGATCGTTGCTTCCTATGTTTGTTACACATTTTCAGGCTCCGACCTGCTGCCAGAGATGGACGAAGGTGGATTTGTCCTCGACTATCTCACGCCCGCGGGCAGTTCGCTGACGGAAACTAATCGCGTGGTCGGCCACGTCGAGCAAATGCTGCGTGAGGTTCCGGAAGTCGAAAGCACGTCGCGGCGTACCGGTCTGGAACTCGGTCTTTCTGCAGTGACGGAAGCCAATAGAGGCGATGTTCTCGTGAAGTTGAAGGCCAAGCGTAAGCGCGATATCGAAGAAATCATCGCGGAAGTTCGCGCCAGGATCAAGCAAGAGGAGCCCGCTCTCGACATCGAGTTCGTGCAGGTTCTTCAGGACATGATCGGCGACCTCACCTCGGCTCCGGAACCAATCCAGATCAAACTCTTCTCGCAGGATACCAAGCAACTGGAACGATGGGCGCCCAAGGTGGCCGAGGCGATTGGGAAGGTCAAAGGCGTGGTGGACATCCTGAATGGGATTGAGAACACCATCAGCGGCCCTGCCGTTACTTTCCAAGTGGACCCCAGCGTAGCCGCCCGAGCCGGATTCAGTGCCGAAGAAATCGCGCTCGACGCGTCCGCAATTCTGGAAGGCGAGCCCGCACCCACCCCGGTAGTAGCGAACGACCGCGCCTACACCCTGCGCGTGCGCTTTCCGGCGGCGAACCGGGCATCGCTTGAGGCCATGCGCGACACCTTGCTGATCAGCAGCAGCGGGCATACGGCGACGTTGGGAGCACTGGCGTCGGTGGTGGAGAATCCCGGACAAACCGAGGTTCGCCGCGAAAACCTGCAACGCGACGTGGCGGTGACCGCCCGTCTTGAAGGCAGAAGCCTGGGCAGCGGCATGGCCGACGTGCAGAAGATTGTGGCTGGGTTGCACATTCCGGCCAGCATTCGCGTGGAATATGGGGGAACCTACGAAGAGCAGCAACGTTCGTTCCACGACCTGGTGATCGTGCTTATCCTTGCGGTCCTGCTGTTGTTCATTGTATTGCTGTTTGAGTTTGGTACGTTCGCTGCGCCGGTTGCAATCCTCGCGTCGGCATTGCTCTCGACCTCTGGTGTTTTCATTGCTCTGCTGATTACGCGCACTACCTTCAACATTTCGTCGTTTATGGGAATGATCATGGTGATCGGGATCGTGGCCAAGAACGGCATCCTGCTGCTGGACGCCGATCAGAAGATGCGCGTCCTTGGCTTGGACACTGAAAAGGCGATGCTGCAAGCGGCACGCCGTCGATTGCGTCCCATTGTCATGACCGCTCTGGCGACAGTCGCTGGCATGCTGCCGCTGGCCTTCGCGATCGGCGCTGGATCGCAGATGTTGCAGCCTCTCGCGATCGCGGTCATTGGCGGCGTTCTCATCTCCATGGTGTTGTCGCTAATCATTACTCCGGCAGTGCACTACTATCTCAGCGGCAACCGTGAGTCCCGTGCAGAGGTTCCATCGCCCGTATCGGAGTAGCAAGATTCATTGAGCGCGCATGCAGATTCTTGCGGTCTATTCAGGTTAAGAGTCTGGTTTCGAGCCTCGTGCTCCATCCGCCACGGCTCTCCGTACCAGGGCCCGCCCGCAACTTCCCGTCCCACAAGAACCCTCGCGAGTCCGCACATCCACCTGTAAACTATTGGAAGGATTTAAGGGTCGCCGCCCCTAAAAGGCGTAACCGGTACTCGTCCCCCTGAAGCTGATCCCCCCGCTCGAATCACCTTGGCGCTCTTTGTGGGCGCAAGACTTGCACTAGAATAGGCATTCCCGCCACCTGTGCGGCTGGGATCAGGAATGGCTTTTACTGTTGGAATATCAAACCGTGTCCGAGGAAAAAGACAAACCGCGTCTCGACGAGCCGTTGCTCGCAGAGGTCCTGGAAGCGGCCTATGCGATGCAGCGGCGCAATCGCGAACTGCAGAAGATGGAACCAGATCTCGATCTGAAGAGGGATCTGCTTGAGTCGGACGAACGCTCCATCCCGCCAGATAGCGCGCCGCAAATGCAAGTGGCCGAGCTGCATAGCAAGGCCGATCACACCTCCACCCTGGCTTTAATCGTCGAGACCCAGCATCAGATTCAGCTTCGGCACCTGGACCTGGAGGATGCGATGTCTGCGGTCGTCGAACGCCTGACCCAGATCGCCGGGGCCAGCGGAGCCGCCATTGGCATGCTTGAGGACGAGAAAGTTCGCTATCGGGCGGCGAGCGGTCACTTGACCCGCCCCGTGGGAGCCGAAGTTCCCGTCGAAAAAGCGCTCTGCGTTGCCTGCCTTCGGAGCGGTCAGGTTTTTCGCGGCGCCGATGTCAATCGCGAATTTCTTCTCGATACGGAAGAGTGTGGGCGCCGCGGCATCCAGTCGTTGATCGCGGTTCCGATTTTTCACGATGGCGTAGTTGTCGGCGCCTTGGAACTCTACTACGCCAAAGCGCAAGCATTCGGCGAGCAAGACGTTCACACCTGCCAACTGATGGCCGGCCTGATCACCGAAGCCCTGGCGCAGAACGAAGAAGCCACTCGGAAAAAATCGCTCGCGAGCGAACGCGCCGCTATGCTGGAAGCCCTGGAAAAACTGCAGCCCAGTCTCGCAGCGCTCGCCGACACGGCTGTCCCCAAGGGCTCTGGGGCCAGGACTGCGCGGTCGACCCCGGATGCTCACGCCTCAACTTTCGTCTGCCGTAAGTGCGGGCACGAACTTGTAGGGCAAGAACAGTTCTGCGGGAACTGTGGATCGCCCCGCAGCGGAGATGGCGAAGCGCCCAATATGCAGAGTAAGGGGGCGTCGCTCGGGCACATGCGGGAGGCGATAAGAAAGACTCTGCACGCGCAGCCTGCGAATGACGCAGGGTTGTACCAGGAATTGCAGGCAGATTTTAATCATGTCCCCGCGGACGAATCCGTCGCCGATTCCATCGAACACCAAGTGGGGGAGCCTTTTGCGCCGGCCGAGGTCCGGCGGGATCAGACGACGGAGCCCCCAGAACTGCCTGAAGCACCAGTAGGCGCAGATTTTGAGAATCCTGCACTCGCGAATCTCGGAACTCCGCTGCGCACTATTCCGGGAGACGATATCAAAGCAGAAGCGACAGCTCTCGTAAAACCGGAACAGGCCGTAGGGCGGAGTTCCACGGGAGCCCCCCGTGACTTCTTAGAGCGACTTGCCGTGGTCAAACGCCCCGGCGCCTGGGCCCAGTTGTGGAATAGCCACCGCGG
>PLEA01000225.1 GCA_003136335.1 Acidobacteriaceae bacterium
TCAAGGTGCCACTGCTGCATGTAAGGCCAAATGGCTTTGTTGGGAATCGAGTAGAAGCTCAACGGAAACGTAGGAGCTATGCCTCCGGTGGAGGCTCCAATGTTGCTGTAGCCAGGAATGTTGTTCTGCGTCGCGCTCTGCAGCAACGGCGAAGTTTGTGATTCCATTCCCTCGGTGTCGGCTTCGTTCCCGTTGGCATGTTCATAGAAGATGCCATAGCCGCCGCGGATGGCCCACTTGCCGTCGCCGAACGGGTCAAAGGCAAAGCCCACGCGGGGAGCTGGATTCCACCAATGGTTCTTCAGGCAGCCTGCGGGAACGCCGCTCGTAACTCCGCAGTCCACCCACCCGTTGAAGGGATTGCCGTCCACCAGACTCGTAAGCGGGTCCACGCTGCTCGCCCCCGGAACGTAAAAGGCCGGATCGAAATTCCAGGCGAGATTGTTCTTCTCGCGGTAGGTGCCGAAGAAGCTTAAACGGAGACCCAAGTTTAGAGTGAGGCGCTTGGTCACGTGCCAATCGTCTTGGGCGAAAACCTCGGTTATCTTGTACTCCTCGTGCATTTTGAGCGCGGCCTCCTCCTGGGTAAAGGTGCCAATGTTTCCCAGGAGCAGATCAGCGAAGGCGTTCCCGCTCGAAACCGTGCTGGTGTTGCTGAATGCCAGTTCGCCATTCACGCCAAATTGGGGCTGCGGAATTTCGTTCTTGTGAGCGTCCACATAGTAGGCGCCGAACTGTAAGTTATGCGACCCGACGATTTTAGTCACGTTGTCGCGGAAGGTAAATGTGGGGTTCGAATTCAACGGGCCTTCCGGAACGTAACCGGGGTCTTCCACAAAGCCGCCGCCGTACTCTCCTCCACTGACTCCTACACCAGGCACCTCGCCGTTGAAGCCATTGTTATAGAGACCAAGCGTAGAAGGAACAGTGCCGCGCTGCCAGGGGCCGGTCAGGTGGGTCCCAATGTGATCGGTGGTATAGCTGGCGACGAACTCGTTGAGCAGCGTGGGAGAGACGGTAGCCGTGAGCCGCGCCACCATGCTGACACCGGGATTGGTGAAATTCGTCTGGACGGTGGGGAAACTGGTGCCGTTGGTCCACAAGGGAACCGGGTACTGCTGTTGCCAGGAGTCGTGAATGTAACGGAAACTGGCACGAACATTGTTGGTGATGTTGTGATCGACTTTAAACAATTCCTGGCGCCAGTACGTGGGCAGCGTCGGAGTTGCAAACCAAGTGTCGAGTACACCATTCCCCTGCGAGGAAATGTTGGGTTGAGGAATCAGCGCTTCCAGCGGAGCGACAATAGGATCGTTTGGGTTGTAGGGCAACTGATTCAGCACGCCATTAGTGAGGTAAGGATTAAGCGTGGGGGCTCCGTTGCTGTCATTGTTCCCGGTGGCTACTCCCGGGCAATTGGCGAAATAGGGCGTGGCGGTATCGAGTGAGTTGGAATTTTGGAACGGAGTATTCGTCGTCCCGCAAACATCGCTGAAATTTCCAACCCGTTCCGCCATGGTTGGGACTGGTGTCGAACTGAAAAATCCTGAAGCCGGCGTCAGTTCACGTCGCCATTCTTCCGACCAGAAGAAAAACGTCTTTTGCTTATTGGTGTTGTAATGGCCGGGAATAAACACCGGACCACCAATGGTGAAGCCAAAGTCGTGCTTCTTGTACTCCGGGACCGAAGTCTCGAATTCGGGAGTCGCATTAAAGGCGTCGTTGCGCAGGAACTCGTACAAATCGCCGTGAAATTGATTGGTGCCGGACTTGGTCTCGACTTCGACGGTGCCGGAGCCGTTGCGGCCATATTGCGCGCCGTAGTTCGAAGTCAGCACCTGGACTTCAGCGATGGCATCGATGCTGGGATAAACGTTGAGCGTTTGGTTGCTGCCGTTGTCCAGAACGTCGCCGCCATCCACTTCAAAGTTGTTGTATTCGGTACGGCCGCCGTTGATGCTGAAGGCCACGGTCGACGCGCCCGGCTCGCCCTCATCTGCGCCGGATTGATCGGTCACGCCCGGCGATAGGGCCACTAATTGTGTAAAGTCGCGGCCATTGAGTTCAAGTTGACTGATTTCCTTGCCGCTGACGGTATTGCCCAGGTCGGAGGACTGGGTCTCGACTTGCGCAACCTCCGAGCCCTGGACAATCACTTCGGTTGTAGCGGCCCCAATCTGGAGGGCCACGTTTACGCGTGCCTTTTCCGCTACGCGGAGGACAACGCCCTTGGCTTCGTACTTCTTGAATCCTTCGGCGGTAACAACCAACTCGTAGGAACCGATGGGCAGAGAAGCAAAAAGAAAGTCGCCGCTGCTGTTGCTGGTGCCGGTGCGGTTGATGCCGTGTTCCGCGTTCTTAACCGCAACCTGGGCGTTGGCGATCGCCGCTCCGCTGGGATCGGTAACGGTGCCAGTGAGGGAAGCGGTGTCCTGCGCCCAAGCCGCCGAGCAGAACGTCAAAACCAACAACACAACCCGCGACAGCATGCGATGAGGTCTCATAATCAAGTTCTTCTCCCGATGCGCGAACGGTGCACGCGTATTTCACGATCGTTGCCGTGTCTTGTGCGGGACCCCGGCAGAGCCAGCAGGCTCAACTTGTCCGATCTCTGCAACCAACCCGAAGGGGACAAGTAGTTTATTAAAACGTATGAATAGTGCTTTTATGGGACAGCGTCTGTCAAGAAAAAAGCGAGTTCCCCTGAGTCGCGCCGCACCCGTTCTACAACATCATTCCTTTCTCCCAGGTGATCGAGATCACAAGCCCTCCGTTCTGGCCAGGTGCGAAAGCCTACAGCAGGCTGCGCGTCGACTCGCGCGCCACTAATTCCGGCGCCACTTTGCGATGGGTAGCGTTGATTTCCCGCTTTTCCAGCACCGCGTTGATGCCGTCGACCACAATCCCCACTGCGGACGCTCCCATCGCTTCCATGGGCTGGCGGACGGTGGTGAGCGACGGCGTATAGAGAGCCGAAGTGGCAACGTCATCGAAACCGATCACCGAGCATTGTTCGGGCACGCGCACGCCCGCCTTGCTCAACGCCCGGATCGCGCCGAAGGCGCTCATGTCGTCGAAGGCGAGCAACGCGGTGAAGGGACGCTTCTGCCGAATCAGTTCTTCGGTGAGCTTATGCCCCGATTCGAAGCTGGACATGGGATCGCGCGATTCAGGCAGCTCCATGATCAGACGGGAGTCAAGTTCCAGCCCGCATTCCTTGGCACAGGTGCGGATTCCGCGCCAGCGCGGAGCACTGTCGGTAAGGGCCTTGGGGCCGCGGATGAAGGCGATTTTACGGTGGCCGAGGGAGTGCAGATGTTCGAGCGCCATGTGGCCGCCGACCTCGTTGTCGACAATGACCGAACTGATCGAGTCCGTCTTCAGTTCGCAACCGATCATCGCCGTGGGGATGCTGTTCTTCTCCAGATCGCCGAGCAGATTGATATCGAGGAAGAGCCAGTTGGCCAGAACAATCAGCGCTTCGATGCGGCGGTCGAGCAGCATTTCCAGGTAGCGCTCAAAGCGGCTGCGCTCGTTATGCACGTCGGTAAGAATAGGAAGATAGGACGACTGGTAGAGAGTGTTTTCGATGCCGCGCAGAATTAGCGTGCAGAACGGGTCGGTCATGTCGAAGACCATGACTCCCACGGTATGGCTGCGCTTGCTGCGCAAGGAGCGCGCGAACTGGTTGGGCCGGTAACCCAGCTTCTGTGCCGCGCGCTCAATACGCTTCTTCGTGACGGCAGGGATATAGCGGGCTAAGGGCGCATTGTTAAGCACGATCGACACCGTGGTCGAGGAAAATCCGCTTTCCTTCGCCACGTCACGGATAGTCACCATCTCAACCCTCGCGCGGTAACGGAGACGCGCCGCAGTTCTGAAGCCGTGTAGGGACAGCCGGCTGTCCGGTCGGACCGAAGGCCACGACCCACCGCTCCCAGCGTTCGCCTTGCGGCTTGAACTGACAGCGCACTCTGGCGGACACTACAGCAGAGAGTCATACCAGTGTCAAGCGCACCCATCACATCGCATTCTTTTGTTTTGCTTCTGTTGGCGGGGATGGCGATGACCATTCCGCCGCAGCAAACCGCGCCTGTGCCGTCGGCAAATGGACGCAGCGGCGCGCCCGCAGCCTCATCTTCTTCGAATCGTAGAGACGCGACAGCCGCGGATCCGGCGCAACTTTTTCAGCGTGGCCAAGACGCTCTCACGCAGGGCCGACTGGACGAAGCGGAGCGCGATTTCCGGCAAGTGCTTCAGCTTGATCCGCAAGCCGGAGGAGCGTATGCCAATCTCGGCGTCGTCTATATGCGGCGGAAGCAATGGAGCCAGGCACGGGAAACGCTGCAGAAGGCGGAGCGTTTGATGCCACAAGTCGCGGGCATCCGGCTGAATATCGGTCTCGCCTACTACCGGCAGAATGAATTCCTGAAAGCCACGCCGCCCTTCGAATCGGTGGTGCGCGACCAACCGGACGCGCTGCAGCCGCGCTATTTGCTGGGGCTTTGCTATTTTTTTGCCGAGCGTTGGGCCGACGCGACCGCCGCGCTGGAACCGCTCTGGGCCCAGGAATCCGGCCAATTGCCGTATTTATACGTGCTTTCAAACGCAGCCCATC
>PLEA01000107.1 GCA_003136335.1 Acidobacteriaceae bacterium
CTCGGCATCGGCTTCGTGCCCTACAGTCCGCTCGGCAAAGGTTTCCTCACGGGCGCGATGAATGAGAACACAAAGCTCGAGAGCAACGACTTCCGCAGCACCCTTCCCCGCTTCACGCCGGAGGCAATGAAGGCGAATCAAGCGCTGATCGACCTGCTGAGTAGCATCGCCCAGCGGAAGAAGGCGACGCCCGCCCAGATCGCGCTCGCCTGGCTGCTGGCCCAGAAGCCGTGGATCGTACCGATTCCAGGCACCACCAAGCTGCCTCGCTTGGACGAAAACATCGGGGCAATGTCAGTCGAACTCACACCCGGCGATCTGCGTGATATCGAGAACGCGGCTGCAAAGATCACGGTGCAAGGGGCTAGGTATCCAGACAAGCTGGAGCAAATGACCGGTCGCTGAGCGCTCGAATCGGACTTTTCCTTTTCTCTGCCATTATCTAAGCTCCGCATATGAGAAGACGCTTGTTTTTGATTGCCGCTTTGACGCTGATGACGACCACGCTGGGTTTCGCGCAGGACGATGACATCGATGCAGCAATGAAGAAGGCACTGGAGGACGCAAACAAGCCTGCCAGCAAAGCGGACATGAAGAAGCTGGAGCAGGAAGCGAAGGCGCAAATCGACCAGGCGGAAGCGGAAAACAAAGCTGAGGAAACGAAACAAAAAGCTGCGGCGCAGGCAGTCGTTGATGCGAAAGGCCCAACTTCATTGCCGGATTGGACACCGCAGGTCCCGCAATTCACGCCGTCCGGTCCCCCCGCGCGCAAGTTAGTCGACGGCGAGCCAAAGGTAATCGTCACTGGCACCTCGCCGCTTTCTCCCGGCGCTTTGTGCGACGCGTGGGATAAATTTGCGAATCCGAAGTTTAGCCACGAACGCGGCGGCTCCGAGTTCAATCATAACGCCGATCTTTTCGTCAGCTACAGAAACAGCGAGGACAACACGATGGTCAAATTGGAAGCCGAACGCAAAGCCGGCGCCAAAATAACCCACGTAACCATCTCATCTCCGTTGCCCCTTCCATCGCCGGCCGATCAGGGCGATTGAGCCGGTTGCCTGCCTTCGACGCCGATGAATCGCCGTAGTATCTTAGGCGATATGAAAGCATCCTATGTTCTATCTTTTCTTTGCGGCGCCGCGGTGATGCTCGGCTTCAGCACGCTCAGCGAATCCAACTCCCCGCACCACGTTTACGAATTGCGCCTGTATCACGTCAACGAGGGCAAAATGGATGCTCTAAAAGCTCGCTTTGGTAATCACACCGACTCGATCTTCAAGCGGCACAACATGAAGAGCATCGGTTATTGGTCGCCCGAAGATGCGCCGAGTTCTCAGAACTTGTTTATCTACATTCTGGAGCATTCCAGCCGTCAAGAAGGGGAGAAGAATTGGGCCGCTTTCCAAGCCGATCCGGAATGGCAGAAGGTGAAGGCCGAGTCGGAGGCGCACGGAGCACTGGTGGACCATATCGATCGGTATTTCATGGACCCGACCAGTTTTTCAGCCCTCAACTAGTCGCGTCTAGAAGCGAAGGGACTTGGTTTTCTTGATTCCGCCTATCCCAGTTTCAGCAACACGGGCGTCGCACTACAGCAACTCGACCGGATCGCCTTTGCGAATCATTCCTTCCGCGAGCACGGCGCCATAGACGCCGGCCATGCCTTCATGCGCTTGCGCGACGGCTTTCAATATCGCCGGCGTTTTTTCCGCCGTGTCGGGATCGAGCGTGATCATCATGCAACGCGCATCGCGCTGGAGAACGGCGACGGTTACTTTTGAGCCAATGCGCAACGAGCGACCGACGAATTCATTTTCGGCGAAGCCTTCGGATGATATTAGATCGACATAAACATTTGCGCGGAAGCGACGCTTATCGACGGCGACGCCGGTTTCCTCGCCCAGTTTTTTCGCCGTTTGCACGGCGAAGATCGACAGCGGACGACAATCGGTGATCGCCTTGTCCGAGCGAAGCAACGTGAGCTCGTGATTTCCGTCGATGCTTACTCGCAGATTGTCGATCAAAGCCGGGTCATCAATCGGGAAAGTTTTCCCATCCGGCGTTTCGACATCGATCATTAACTCGGATACGTCGGCTGAGATCGGATTCGCGCCCGACCCCAATTTCTCAGCTTCACTCAAGTTGACCGGCCGCGCTGCTTTCTCTGAATTTCGGAAGCGCGCGCGGTAGCGAATCATTTGACGTTGATCGCGTCCGGTAAAAAACGGAAAACCTTTTGGACGGGCCGAGCTTTCAAATGCAAAAAGGCGATCGGCATAAACTCCGGCATAACCGGCGAACAATTCATCCATCTCTTCGCCGCGCATGCTTTTGACCGGATACCGCCAAAGGCTCTCAACTTTTCCGACGATGCTCACGGCACTAAAGTAAGAAGGAGGAAGTAAGAATTAAGAAGTAAATTCCGGCGAACACTGAACCGGCTGGAGCGCCTGACTGAGGCGACGGCCGAATAGCCCGACAAGAAGGCCGCCGGCGGATAGTGTGCCGTCACTGGTAAGTCAATCCGTTTCGCGGGGAGCCAGATATTTCAGGTGAGATTGACTCGCGATCTCCAGATCACTCGGTCGCATCACCATGCTACCAATGCAGTCTACCCACCGGCGTCCCCGCATGGCGTGTTCGTCTGGATAAATTTTGGACTCGCGTGGACGTCAATTTGGCGCAAGAGCGTGTCGCCGGAGTTAACGAATCGATGCGGTGTGTCCGCCGGAATGACGACGATGCCGCCGGCTTTCACCTCGCGCTGTTCATCTCCGACCGTGATGGTGGCGCAGCCTTCGAGCGTGAATGCGACTTCGACGTACGGATGCTGATGTAAAGGCGGGCCTTGCCCGGGCTTGGCCTTGACGATGTAGGCCGAGAAAGGCGCGCCTTGAGTTTCGCCGACGAACTCATGCGACATTCCAACAAACGGCAACTGCTCGAGACTGATGAAGCTCATGTCGGAAATCTACGAGAAAGTCTGCGAAGTTCCCGCGTGAACTTCGGTCCGAGCCGGACTGGCATTGTTAAGAGTTGTGAGAAAGAGGCGCGGGAGTTACTTACTGATGTTGATTTCGTTATTATGAATAAGGCCCTCGAACTCCGCCTCGCCAAACGCATGGCGCGTCTCGGCACCGAGACCGCCTTCGAAGTACTAGTGAAAGCGCGCGCTCTGGAGGCGACGGGCCGCGACATTGTCCATCTCGAAATCGGGGAGCCCGATTTCGATACCCCGGGCAACATCATCGGGGCGGCGACCGATGCCTTGCACAAGGGCTTCACCCACTACGGGCCTTCGGCCGGCTTGCCACCGCTGCGCGAAACGATTGCTCAGTACGTGAGCGAGACGCGCCGGGTAAAAGCAACACCCGAAGAAGTGGTCGTTGTCCCCGGCGGTAAGCCGATCATCTTCTTCACCATTCTTGCGCTGGTTGAAGAAGGGGATGAGGTCATCTACCCCAATCCCGGATTTCCGATCTACGAGTCAATGATCCAATTCCTCGGCGCGAAAGCCGTGCCGATTCAGTTGCGCGAGGAGATGGATTTCCGACTAAATGTCGACGAACTCGAAGGGCTGATCAACGACCGGACAAAGCTCATCATCCTGAATTCGCCGCAGAACCCCACCGGCGGCATGCTGACGAAGAACGATATCGACGGCATCGCGCGCGCGATCGGCGACCGCAATATTATGGTGCTGACCGACGAGATTTACAGTCGTCTCATCTTCGAAGGCGAACATCATTCCATCATGTCGGTGGACGGCATGAAGGAGCGCTGCATTTTGCTCGACGGTTTCTCCAAGACTTATGCCATGACCGGCTGGCGCATGGGCTACGGCGTAATGCGCGCCGACTTGGCGACACACGTTGCCCGTCTGATGACCAACTCCAACTCCTGCACGGCCAGCTTCACGCAAGTCGCCGGCATCGAGGCGTTGCGTGGGCCGCAGGAGTCGGTCGAGACGATGTGCGCTGAGTTTAAGAAACGTCGCGACGTGATGGTCGCCGGGCTCAACAAGATCAAAGGTTTTTCCTGCCGCTTGCCCAAGGGCGCGTTCTACGTTTTCCCCAACATCACGAAAACAGGATGGAAGTCGAAGCCGCTGGCCGACGCACTACTGGAGCAAGCGGGAGTCGCCGCGTTGTCCGGCACCGCCTTCGGCGAATTCGGCGAAGGCTACTTGCGCTTCAGCGTCGCCAATTCGCTGGAGAACCTGCAGCAGGCGCTCGAGCGGCTTGATCAGTGGACGAAGACAAATCTCTGATGCTGTGATTGACGAAGAAGGTATATTCAAGTGAGAAGGGCGTACTGGCGATGCAATTCCGCTCACTACTACTCGTCCCTTCACTGTCCCATCGACGGATGAACATTTGAAGGTTGTGCGGAGTTGATGGCTGCAGTGGAAAACGCTGAGCGCAAGAATCAGGCCTTGTCAATTCGGGCGCTGGCCGACGAGGGAGCGCCTGGGAATGCAATCAAGAGAACGATCATCATCGAGTTTGGAAGTGACGAAGCAATCTTCGATACACTTCTTCCTGAAGGCTACCTCATACACGGAGAGATCAAGAAGGTGCATCAGTTGGGGCATGAGCACCTTTAGGCGAGAGTCCGTATAATTTTGTCGCAATGATCACCAAGCGGATCTCACCACATAGTGTGAAGCCCACCACGAGCCGTCCTCACATGCCTGGCTATGGATTGCCCAAGGGCAGTAAAGGTCTGCTGCCCTGGTCTTGGGCTGAGCAGCGCTTGAAGAAATCGCACAACTACTGGATCACAACGGTCAAGCCGGACGGTTCTCCTCACACTATGGTCGTCTGGGGCTTATGGCAGGACGGACACTTTCTGTTCAGCACCGGCAGCAAGTCGCGCAAAGCGCGCAACCTGGCGCACAACGCGAACTGCGTTGTTTGCACCGAGCACGCGAATGAGGCCGCGATAGTGGAGGGCGTCGCGGAAACTGCCGACATAGCAGCGCGCCGCAAATTCCTTTCCAGGTACCAACGCAAATACAAGTTCGATATGTCGTCGATGAAGGATGACATTCTATCGATGAAGGAGCCTGTGTTTGCGGTACGCCCGTGCCTCGTTTTCGGTCTGTGGGAGAAACACTTTCAAAGCAAATCGACCCGCTGGAAGTTCGAATAACGTTGACATGTCGGGCTGCTCGGTTTTCGCTTCCCGTAGGCGCTCGTTACTTTCGTTACCCCTGTTGCATCCTTCCTGCTACTCGTCATTGCGATTCCCCCACCTATAATTTGGTCGAGCCGCACAGACTACAACCTGTCTCGTAAATCGTTTGCGGAGACCACAGGCGCTGACGGCATGGCTGGAAGCTGCGCCCTTTCAGCACCCAACTGCGAGACCGATCCTAGCGTCGGCACCGGCCCGTAACGGATCGCTGTCAGGAAAGTCATGCGAAAATCGCGACAGAATCCGAAGGAACAGGCAACGCCCTGGATCTACAATCCCTGGCTGGACCTGATCGTGGGTTGTGGAGCGTGGTCGGCGCCTCTGCTGCTGCTTTCGTATTTTTCGCTGGCTTCGAACGCACGCACCTGGTCGCTTGCGTTCTACGTGCTGGCGCTCTTCTTCAATTATCCGCACTACATGGCGACGATTTACCGCGCCTACCATCGCTCCGAAGACTTCCAGAAATATCGCATTTTCACGGTCCATATCACGGCATTGGTAGTGCTCACGCTGCTGTTGTCGCACTTCTGGCTGCGTCTTCTGCCCTGGATCTTCACTATTTATTTGACCTGGAGCCCGTGGCACTACAGCGGGCAAAATTATGGGCTGTTCATGATGTTCGCCCGCCGGGCTGGAGCGGATCCGGACAAGGCTGGGCGCCGGGCTCTGTATGGCGCGTTTGTCGTGTCGTATCTGATCCTTTTTCTCGGATTTCACACGGGGCCTTCGACCGACCCACTGTTCGTGTCGCTGGGAATCCCACAAGTGGTGAGCCGCTGGGAGCAGATTGCGCTCGGCGTGGCGTTCATCGGGCTGTCGGCCTTCGGGCTTGGCCGACTGGCGCGGACAACCGGGTGGCGAAAGCTGATTCCCTCACTGACGCTGTTCTCGTCGCAGTTTCTTTGGTTCTTGCTACCGGCGGCGATATCGCTGATCAAGGGCCTGGAGATTCCGCAGAACCGGTATAGCTCGGGCGTGCTGGCGGTGATGCATTCGGCACAATATCTCTGGATCACCAGTTACTATGCGCGCCGTGAAGCCGCAGGAGAAGCAGCGGGCGGTACAGCGGGCGCTGTTACGAGGAACGAGCGGCGCAACTGGCGTCCCCTGGCCTATTTCGGGGTGCTGGTGGTTGGCGGCATCGCTTTGTTCGTCCCCGGTCCGTGGCTGGCGAGCCGCGCGTTTCATCTTGACTTCGTGGCCAGTTTCCTGATCTTCACCGCATTGGTAAACATTCACCACTTCATTCTGGATGGCGCCATCTGGAAACTGCGCGACGGGCGCATCGCATCTCTGCTGCTCAATTCGCCGGAGCGGGTTGCGGACGCTGCGGCCGAGGCGGGAGGATTCTTCGCCGCGGTGGGGCGATGGCTTGTGGGAAGGACTGTCGGGGCGCGTTCGTTGCGGGTGGGTACCGCGCTGTTGCTGCTGGTTTGGGGAACGGTCGACCAGGCTCGTCACTATCTTGCGCTGCGCACCGACGACTTGCACGATCTGCAGAGGGCGGAGGCTCTCGATTCGTTTGACAGCTCGCTGCAGATGCGGCTGGCACAAAGAGCAATGGAAGATGGCCAGCCGCAACAGGCCGAGGCCGCCTGGAGGCGGGCGGTGCAGGCCAATCCGGCCGATCCTGCGGCGCGGCAGGCGCTATTGCGCTTTCTGATTGATCAGAACCGGTTTGACGAAGCGTTCGATCTGACCGACGCCTCGCTCAAGTACACACCGAAGGACGCCAATCTGCTCGTTGATCGCGGATTCCTGGCTTTGCAGAGAGGGCATGCCGACGCGGCTCTGGCAAGTTGGAATGAGGCGCTGGCGGCGGACCCGGACCAGTGGCTCGTGCACCTGTTTCTGGCTGAAGAACTGGATCGGGAGGGCAAGGCACAAGCTGCGGCGTCACACTACGGCGCATTCCTGGAAAGGATTGTGCGTCAGCTCCCACAGGATCGTCCCGCGCCAGACAAGGTGATCGCCATCGTGTTGCGCATGGCCGACTGCCAGTCCCGTTCGTCGCAGACGGAACTGGCCGCCAAGTCATATCACCTGGCAGAAAAACTTGCCGCGCAGACCGGCCTGAGCAAGCTTGAAAGCGTTGCGGATGTGAATGATGCCGTGCTCCAGGCCAAGGCGGGCAGGTTGACGGAAGCTTTGCAGCTTTACCAGCGGGCGCTGCAATTGGACAGCTCGGTGGGCGACAACAGCGCCAGTGCCCAAGACTGGCTTGCTTATGGCCGGTTTCTCGATGACGCGGGCTTTCCGGCGCGGCTGGCGTACGCGTGCATCGTGAAATCAGAGAATATAACGCGATCGCTTCCCAGTCCGGCCGTTCCGAACTCGCGGGCTATGGCTCGAAGACAAATGGAAAAGCGACTGGGGGCGGAGGCGGCATCGGTTCGCCGCGATCCTGAACCGTTTCTGCAGGACGCGTTGACGCTTCGGCACTAGGGGCGTCATCATTCAAGCATGTCCGGTTTCCTTGTGGCTTGCTGTGAGCCAGTTGACACTGCGGTGATCCTGCTAAACAATTAAAGATCCCTGCGATTCATTCGTTTGCTTCCCGAGGAGGAAGAGTGTATGGCCGATGAAGGCGATTTACAGATGGAACATCAGTCGAACGCCGGCAAGTGGGTTCTGATTGTGCTGGCAATCTTAGTGGTGGCGGCGTTTGGCTATGCCCACTACGTTACGCATGCCGCTGTCGAGAAGCTGACACAAGACCTCAGCGCAAGCCAGTCCCAGGTCAAAGAGTTGCAGAACCGGATGCAGACGGCGGAGGCGCAGGAAGAAACTCTGGCCCGCCAGAATGGCATGACCAAGAAGCAACTGGCGCAGCGCACAGCCGCCTTGCAGGAGGAACAGAAAGCGGCGGAGAGCCGGCTGGAGAAGGAACAGAAGGCCCAGATCACCGCGGTCAGCGGAGACATCGCGGGGGTGAAGACCGACGTGGGCGGAGTGAGAACCGACGTCGCCGCCACCAAGGCGGATCTCGACGCCACCAAAGCCAAGCTGCAGAGCACGATTGGCGATTTGGGGGTGCAAAGCGGATTGATCGCCCACACCCAGGGCGACTTAGAGACGCTGAAGCACAAGGGCGACCGCAACTACTACGAGTTTACTTTGCTGAAAGGCGCCAAGCCGCAACCGGTATCAACGGTGAGCCTGCAGCTCAAGAAGGCCGACGTCAAAAAGGGTAAATTCACGGTGAATGTAACCGCGGACGACAAGACGATCGAAAAGAAAGACCGCAACGTCGCCGAGCCGATTCAGTTCTACTCCGGACGCGATCATCTGCTGTTTGAGCTGGTAGTGTGGAACGTGGACAAGAACAAAGCCACGGGATATTTGAGCACGCCGAAAAATGCTCCCGTGCCGGTGACGGCGAACTAAACGATAACTAAACCGAGGACTAAACCGAGAACTAAACGATGAGCGGAGCGTTTTTTCCCGGCAGTCACGTGCTGCTGCAGATTGTGCTACGCACGGGCGTGATCTATCTGCTGGTGCTGATCGGCGTGCGCTTAAGCGGCAAGCGTGAAGTCGGGCAGATGACCCCGTTCGACCTTACGCTTCTGCTCCTGTTGTCTAACTCCGTGCAGAATGCGATGACCGGGCCTGACACTTCGCTGCTGGGCGGCGCGGTCGCGGCGAGTACGCTCCTGATCTTGAATTACCTGGTCGCCGATGTCTCCGGCGGCAGCAAGCGCTTCCGGCGCCTGATCGAGGGCCAACCCACTCTGCTGGTTCATGATGGCAAAATCATTGAAGCGCACATGGCGCGGGAACATGTCAGCATGGATGAGCTGCAACGTTCCCTGCGGGAACACGGCATTAGTGGCTGTGACCAGGTCGCGCTCGCGGTGCTGGAAGTGGATGGGTCGATCAGCTGCCTGAAGTACGACGAGATCAAGCAGGACGCCAGCACACACCTGGTGCGACGAAGATTTATTCAGAAGAAGTCGTAACCTCGCGTAAAGACGTTGCTTGCAACGTC
>PLEA01000220.1 GCA_003136335.1 Acidobacteriaceae bacterium
GCGGAAGTCGCCCTGATCGTCGAAGTTCACGCCGTAAGCGATGGCGTCGAAACTGCGTGCGGCACGGAGTTTCTCCATCACACCAAAAAGTTCATCTTTACATTGAAAGCAGCGCTGGCCGTCGTTGCGGGCGTATTCAGGCCGGTCGAGTTCGGACGTGGAAATGGCTTCAACTGGAATTCCCTGCTCGTTGGCGAAAGCAATGGCATCGCTTAGGTGAGTGCGCGCCAGGCTGGGAGAGTCGGCGATCACTGCCAGCATGTCCGCGCCAAGAGCGTGGTGAGCGGCCCAGGCGAGATACGCGGAATCTACTCCACCGGAATAAGCGACGAGTACGCGGCCCAGTTGGCGGAGATCTGCTTGCAGTTGAGAGCTCTTTGCGGCCAAGTCGGTTTCGGGAGCCTGCATGCCACCTATGTTACCAGCCCGCGTCGGGGGCGAGCGTTGTTCGCAAGTTCATCGAATAGGCTAGGCTATCCCCCAAAGCATTATCAGGGAGAAGCAGAGAAGCTTGAACCGTGCGCGAAGGCGGGGAGTGACGGACGCAAAGACTAAAAACTCTTTGGCGATGTGGCGTAGGCGCAAGTGGCGGCAAGGTCGCCGCCACGACAGGCACCGGGAGAGCGGCGCTACGAAGAAGTTAATACAGGCGTTCCTGTTTTCTCAGATTTCCGAAGGAGCCGATGTTTGCGAGGCTGAAGGTGAAGCGAAACAGATTTTCATTGCGCACGTTGGCGATGGCGTAGCGGCGATATTCCAAAGTTACGCCGCAGCAATCCCAGTTGTAGGTGGTTTGCGCGGTGGCGAACTGTAGTTGCCGCGCTTCCGCATCGAAGCCAAAGCTGCTGGCGGCGCTGAATCCCCGGCGAATAAGGCTGCCATAGCCCAAGGCTACCCGGAACTGCTGAAACTTGAGGGGGATGGTGTTGGGCTGCGGAATCTGCAGGAAGGCATCCCCGCCGCCTACGGTGAAAGAGCCCAAGTTGTAGTTGGCCAGGAGTGTGCTCTCGTTCACGCGTCCCAACTGAAAGTCATAATCCATGTCCCACTCGGTATCGGTGTGACTGCTGGTGGCAACCCGCAGGCGAGATACGACGGGGGAAAGATGCCGCGGCTCGGTGGCGAATGCGATGCCGGTCAAGTCTTCGGTCGTGGTAAATACGTTGCGCTGTCCGGTGACCAGCGCCCCGCCGAACGTGGGATCCAGAAAATATTTTTGGTTAACTTCCCAAGTAGCCACTTCCCGGGCTTGTGGACCGGGGGCGCAAGGCTGGTTGTCGAGATTGCTGACGCGCTGCCAGGGAACGAGCTGTTCCGGCGCGGCGGCGCCTACGGCAAGGCCCGTCATAGGCGTGTCGCACTCTTGAATTTGCGGGGAGGACGACGGCTTTGCGTAGAGGCGGGTGACGAACCCGTACTCGACTTCGTGCGTATTACTGAGGATGTCGCGTTCGTCGAAGTGGAGGACGTTCGCGAAATCGTTCACACCCGTCACGGTACGATAAATGACCCGAGGTTCGATGACGTGTTTCCACTTCCGCCCCAAAAAATTCTTGTCGAATATTTTCTCCAGAACTGGGGGGCGGACTTCTACCGACGTTTCCAGAGCTTGACGGTTTGTGGGATCGTTGACCGCAAGCCCATTCACGAAGCGCTCGGTGTAATAAGTTTCATGCAGAGTGAGTGCGGGGCGCAGCGACCAACCGTGGAATTGCAGGGGCAGCGAAATCTCGGGGTTCAAATCGAAACGGCCGAGGAGTTCTCCGGTATGAAAACCGGGCTCGGTGCGGGAAAGTCCTGCCCCGGACGCGTCGAACGACCAAAAGAATGGCGAGCGCCAGAGCGACTTGTCCACGCTCGAGACGTCGGCGCTGGGAGTGTGCAGGATCTGGATGGAATTAAACGTGGGCGGATTCGAGAGTGTGCCGTCAGCGTTGATGGTTTGAAAGAAGTTCTGATAGCGCTCCACCATGCCGCCGAAGGAGAAGCCCTCGATGGCCTTGGAAAGAAACATCTGCGACTTTACTTCTGAGTTCACCGCCTGTGTGAAAACGTCGTTGAAGGCCAGCCGGAATAGAAACGAGCTGAGGTAGTCGATATTAGAGACAGCGCGGAAGCCCTGGAAGTTGCCTTCCGCCGTCAGTCGAGCCTCCTGGCCGCCCTCGCGCAACGGAAGCTGGCCGGATCCCTGGCTGATACCGCGGTCAATTACGCCGAAGAAGTTCATGTCCACGTAGGATGTGTCGCTGGGCCGCGCTCGAAACTCTCCCCGTTGGGACCACCCGCGCAAGGAGAAGTATTCCGCCCCGACGGTGGCGTCCATGCTGCGGTTGATGACCCAGTAAAAGGAGTCGCCGACTTCATTGCCATTGGTGGAGGATCGGCCAATCGTGGGCACCAAAAATCCCGTAGATCTCACTTCGCGGGCCACGGGATGCGTCGCGTAAGGGAAGTAGAGAACCGGGAAACCGTGCAGCCAGAACGTGCTGTGATAAATCTGGGCATTGCCGCCTACATCTACGACTACTTTGTGAGCCGCGAACTGCCATTTGGGCTGCGGAAGTTCGCAGGTGGTGATGGTGCCGTC